>JBNKSB010000072.1:0-14149 GCA_050297095.1 Pontiella sp.
ATCAGAAGGAAGAGCCCGCCCATCATATATTGGTGCAGTCGGGCTGGTGGTAGTGCAGAAGTAACATTCCCCATAAACGCCCCTAGTTGAAATAAATATACCGGAATGAACCATGCCAGGCAATACAACAGGCGGGGAGCCACTACTTCATACAGGATCTTCTTAAGATCGGCACATCCCTGCAAAAATATTTCGTGAACCCTCTCTTCCGGGGGCTGTTTGCAAGTCGCACCCATCGGCAAGGCGGGTCTTTTGCCCGCTTCCCGGGTTTTGCAATGGTCCATTCCCGCAAAAACTGTGCGATGGCGAGGTGGCCGGCTTTTCCGGGCGGTGTCGACCGGACCGAGCGGTTGTGCGGTGTGTCATATAGGTCAAAAAAGACCGGTCTGCCGCAGGAAGTAGACGATGAAGAGCACCATCACGGCAATGATGGCAAGCTTCAGGATGCCCTTGATAAATCTGGCGAAGAGCACCAGTACGATAATGGTTACGGTCGCCAACAGAACAATGGTTGGCATGGGTCCGAGCGATTGAATGAATTCCATATATCAACTTCCTAAACGAATGCCGAACCGGGGCGGTCGCCTTCCTGTCCGGCGGATTTGCCTTCATCGGGAACGGTGTAGAATTCAACGCGGAACGTGACGTCGCCGGCGATGACCACATGATGGAAGCGTTCGGGCTCGATCACAATCGGGTGGCCGGGATCGGCGTCCAGCACGTTTTCGGGATCATCCTCCCAGACATATTGCAGCGAACCGCTTTCCACTACGAGGTAGCCCCATTTCCCTTTCGGGGCAAGATGCTTTTTCAGTATACCCGGCACCACCGTGTTCTGCGTCATCGACGGCGTGGAGCCCGCCTTTTCCGCACCTTCCGGCAGCCTTACGTTTTGAAAGTTCATCGCACAGTCCTCGCTTAATTGAGGGGAAGCGTACCGTCTACCATCATTAAAGTCAGGCGATTCGGCCGTCGATTTTAGGAGGGGCGCCACAGCGAACTATTTTTTGGGGCGGGAGCGGGCGACGAGCTTGATGTAGATCGGGGCCCCTTCGAGGCCGAAGGCGTCGCGAAACTGGTTCTGGAGATAGGCGAGCCAGTTGGAGCGGGCATAGTCGGGATTGTTGACAAAGACCTTGAAGTAGATCGGGTTGGTGCCGGTCTGGGTGGCGTAGTACACCTTGAGTCTCTTGCTCTTGGCGATCGGCGGTGGATATTTTTCCACGGCCTGTTCGATGACGCGGTTGAGTACGCCGGTGGTGATTTCGGTGCGCGTCTGAGCGGCGACATAGTCGATGGCTTCGATGCTGCGCTTCATATTGTAGCCGCTCTTGGCTGAAATGAACAGAACAGGGGCGAATCCCATGAAGGGAAGCGCCTCGCGCAGGGCGGGGAGGTATTTGGTCTGTGTCACCTCTTCCTCCGCATCCTGCGCCAGATCCCATTTGTTGAGCAACAGCAGGCAACCCTTTTGCGCATCGATAATCTTGGCGGCAACTTTCTTGTCGCGGCTGGTCGGGCCGGTTTCGGCGTCGAGCATCATCACGACTACATCGGCCCGCTCAATGGCCTTGTCGGTGCGCAGATTGCTGAACCAGTCGACGGCTCCTTTCGAACGTGTATCCTTTTGCACGCCGGCCGTGTCGATGAGTTGATAGTGACGGGCGGTTTCGCCCTTGCCGATGGTGAAGGGGATCTCGACGCTGTCGCGCGTGGTGCCCGGCACGTCGGACACGATGACGCGGTCACTTTTGAGCAGGCGATTGATGTAGGAGGATTTTCCTGCGTTCGGGCGGCCGACGACGGCGACGCGCAACGGCGTCTTTTCAGTCGGATTTTCCTCCTTCGGAAGCTGCGAAACAAGTTCCTCCATCAACGCATCGATTCCGCGGTTCTGGATGGCGGAGACGGGCAAAGCGGGGAATCCGAGCTGGTCGAAATCGTAGATGGTTTCATCGCGCTCGGGGTTGTCGGCCTTGTTGGCGGCGAGGATTACAGTACGGCCGCTTTCGTGCAGGATACGTGCGACCTCTTCGTCAAGCGGTGCAACGCCGGCCGTGATGTCGGTTACGAAAATAATGAAGCTGGCATCGGCAATGGCGATTTCGGCCTGCTGCTCGGTGCCGGCAACGATCTGGTCCGGCGAAACCTGCTTGCCGAAATGACCGAGGCCCCCGGTATCGATCAGCTCGAAGCGTTCACCGTTCCAGTTGGCCTCGCACGCCACGCGGTCGCGTGTTACTCCGACCTCCTCATGTACGATCGAGACGCGCCGGCCCACCAGCCGGTTAAACAGGGCTGACTTGCCGACGTTCGGGCGGCCGACGATCGCCACAACTCTTTTGCTTTTCGTTTCTTCCATAGCGCGCATGGTGATACACGAAACCCACCCACCTAGCAAAGGGAAAGGGGTAAAATGTCTAACGGGCAATCCATATCCAAACCAGGGCATACAAGCATAGCGGGAAAACAACGCAACTAAACGCCACCGGTCCGGCAAATTCCTGCGGCGTCAGGCCGAAGCGCTTACCAAGGCGGTCGGCCACGGCCGCCGCCGACGCGCAGCCGCCGCTGGCCGCCGGCCAGAGGGCATAGTGCGAGCTATCAAGGATGCGTTCGGGGAGCAGGGAGAGAAGAAACATGACCGCACCCAGCACGAGCGTAAACACCGGGCCGCAAATCAATGCCATCAGCAACTTGTTCTTCCGTTTAGCGCGCTTGGTTTCTGCGGATGGTTCCCACGGCATGTGTTAATCCTCCAGATCGACAGGGGCCACCCAGGGCGGGACGGGGCAGCCAAGCGTGTCGGCAATGATGCGAAAGAGTTCGACTTCTGCGACGGTGATCTTGCGGTCGTGCACCATGCAGGTGAGCATAGCGACCAGCAGCTTGCGCTTAGCCTTGAAGGACGCTTCGTTTTTAAACGTATTGAGTGCGGTGTCTAATTCCTGCCATCCGCATTCGGTCAACAGGTGGAAGCTGGAGCGCGGGGCGTTGATCGTCGCAACCGCATCCTCGAATGCAACGAGGGCCTGTTCTCCGGTTTCGTGCCCCTTGAGGGCCAGAGTGGAAAGAATCGTTGAGGTTTCTTTGCTCAGTTTTTCGATAGCGTAGATATTGACTGCCTGGGATTTTGTTTTTTCGTCAAAGACAGCTGCAAGATGAGTTGTAATTACAGTGTACAGGGCCGCTTCATGAACATCGACTTGTTCATCAGCCATGATCAATTCCTTAAGCGTCTTCCGGAAATTTTCATATTCGGTTTTTGAAAGCAGGCGTAAGGCGGGGATGGAAAGATCAATGATGGGGAGATGCATGTCTGGTTTGAAAGCGCCTAGGTTGGGAAGTGCTTTTTGCAACGCATTAAAGGTTTCGGGTTCGGCGTATTGCCGGATTGCGGCCATTTGCTTGTTTTGGACCGTTTCATTGGAGTCGAGCAGCAGGAAATAGACGAGTATTCGCGCGCCGTGAGGGTCACGGGCAAGTTCTTTGGCGGGATCCGGTATGGATGCTATCAGTTCCTGGGCAGCATTAATATGCGCTCCCATCGGGGCCCCGATGGAAGCGAGGAGAATGCCGAGATCGACCTGCGGCGGTATGGTTGCCGAGGTGGTGGGCTGTTTTCCTGGCGTGTTGTATAGATTGAAAAAGTCGGCTTTCTCTCTCGAGCTCCTCAATGGAGCTCCTTCAATGCGTGCCAGTTGCTGATGCAGATCTGTGAGCGTGACTCGCTTGAAACTTCCGTTGAACTCCGGATCCAGCCAGTGCACGCGTGTCATAAGCGGAGGATGGGTGTCGAATATGGAACGACTAAGCCCATTGGCGAAAAACATGTGACTGATCTGTTCTGCCTGGGGCGAGCGGATGCGCGAGCCTTGGGAGAGCCCTCCGATTTTTTTCAATGCGCCGGCGAGTCCTGCGGGATTGCGGGTGAACTGTACAGCCGCGGCATCAGCGAGTCGTTCGCGCGAACGAGAGATGGCGGCTTTGATCAGTCTGGCGAAAAATATACCGCTGTAGCCGGTAACCCAAAGAATTACGCCTGCGATAATGGGGAAAACCACAAGTTGTCTAGGGTCGTTTCTGGAGGAAAGAGGACTTATTTTATTGGCTGAGTAATCGAGAATGGTCCGGCCTGTTACGCCGATGATAACCAAGCCGGACAGGATGCCTATTAAGGAGGTGTTCAGCTTCATGTCATGGTTAAGAATGTGACTGAACTCATGGGCGATAATGCCTTGCAGTTCCTCTCGCGCCAGCCCGGTCATTGCTCCATACGTAACGCCAATGATGAAGTCGGAATGGCTGTAGCCTGCCGAAAATGCATTAATGCCTTGTTCACACTCGAGAATAAAAACGGATGGAACCGGCATACCCGAGGCAATTGCCATTTCTTCTATCACATTGTGCAAGCGTCTTTCGAAATAGTTATCCGTGGCAGGATGGACCTGCTTGCCGCCGAGCATTTCTCCGATTTTTCTCCCTCCGCCTCGACGTAGTTGCGCCAATTTAAAAATGGCACTGGCAAGCACCACAATGAACACCGCTCCATATACAAGAATAAATAAATCAGGGTGCCAACACGCATGTAGCGGGATGTGTTTCGTGCTGCAGATTGATCGGAAGAAATACCAAGCCAGTGCCGGGCCCCAGTAAACCAGCGCTGCTGTTCCCAGAACCGCCAGCGTAAAAAAAACCAGTAAGATCGCGGTCTGTCTGCGAACTTTGTCCTGTTGGGCAAAAAAACCGGTGTTTTTAATGGTCATTCAGGCTCCGTGAAACCATGTGCCGTCGGCGCGACCCAGGGCGGGACGGGGCAGCCGAGGGTGTCGGCGATGGCGCGGAAGAGTTCGACTTCCTCGACGGTGATTGCGTGGTCATGCATCAGGCAGGCGAGGGCGGCGCCGAGCACCCATTTCTTTACCTTGAAGGAGCCTTCGTTCAGCTTGTCCAAGGCGGCATCAAGTGCGTTCCAGCCGCATTGGCTTTCATCCAGAAGCTCAAGATTGACCTTTTGTGATTCCAGTTTTTCGGCGGTGGCCGCAAAGGCGGCGGCCTGTTCCTGCGGATCGTCACTGCCATGGCGGGCCAGCACGGAGAGGGCGACCGAGGCCTCCTTCTCCATCCCGCGCAGGGCATAGTAGTTGGTGATCCGCGGCTTGGCCGTTTTTTCGAAAAGAGGATCCAGATGATGGAGCAGAACGCGCTGGAGGGCATACTCAAAAATGTCGACATGCTGGTCGGCATCGATGAGTGCCTGGATAATGTCGCGGAAGGCGTTGTACTGCTCGGGCGAAAGAAAACGCAGGGCCGGAATGGAAAGATCAATGATGGGCAACCGCATTTCGGGTGTGATGACATCGAGATTGAGCAGGCTTTTTTTCAGGGTGGCGGCAACCGGGGGGTCGGTTTTCTCCTGAATCAGGGCGATCTGCTTATCGCGGATGCCAACGCGGGAATCGAGAAGCAGGTAATAGATCAGCATGCGGGCGCCGTAGGGATCGCGGGCATGTTCCTTCACCTGCTCCGGAATGGAGCGGATGAGTTGCCGGGCTGCATCGGCATGATCTTGCATCGGGACTCCGATGGAGTCGATCAGGGCTTCGGGATTATTGGGCCGGAACCGAGGCTGGGTTGAGGTATCGAGGATGGCGGCCGTTACCGCTACTTTGTCGGGCTGGGTAAAGAGGTCGACAAAGTCGGTTTTCTTCTTCTCTTCCTTCTTTGGGGTCGGCGCGCTTTCGAGGCGGGCCAGTTGTGCGCGGAGATCTTCCGGTGTCACGGTTTCAAACTTCCCGTTGAAGTTGGGTTCCAGCCATTTGACGCGTTCGGCCAGCGGGGGGTGGGTATTGAACATGGAAGGGCCCAGCCCGTTTCCAAAAAACATGTGGCTGGCCTGCTCGGCCTGCGGTGAGCGGATGCGCGAGCCTTCGGCCAGTCCGCCGATCTTTTTCAATGCGCCGGCCAGTCCTTCCGGATTGCGGGTAAATTGCACGGCGGAGGCGTCGGCCAACCGTTCACGCTGTCTTGAAATGGAGGCCTTGATCAGTTTGCAGAAGAAGTATCCGGTAAAACCGACCACCATCAGGGTCATGGCGGCCGCCATCATGACCAGAACGATCTGACCGGAGTCCTTGCTGCGTCGTCCTCCGCCTCCGTAGCCAACGAATTGAAGCAGGACCCGCCCCGTCAGCCCGATCACCAGCAAGCCGTACAGGATCCCCATCAGGTTGAGGTTCATCCGCATGTCGTTGTTGAGAATATGGCTGAACTCGTGGGCGACCACGCCTTGGAGCTCGTCGCGCGTCAGGCCGGTCATCGTTCCGTACGTGACGGCCACGACGGAAGAGGACGGGCTAAAGCCGGCGGCGAAGGCATTGATCCCGGTTTCTCGATCCATCACATAGACAGCCGGAACCGGTACGCCGGAGGCGATGGCCATCTCTTCGACTACATTGCGCAGGCGTTTTTCGAAAAAGTCGTCGGTTTCGGGACGGATCTGCCGTCCGCCCAGCATCTCGGCCACACCACCACCGCCACCGCGCTGCAACTGGGAAATCTTGAACGTTGCCCCGCCCAATACGACGAGCAGTGTGATGCCGCAGACAAACAGGAACGCATCGGGGTACCACCATTCAAACGGAATAGGGGCCCCGGTCGTCGGTCGATTCACTAGATAAGCATGCCATCCGATGACGGGAATGAAATAGACGAGCAGAATCGTCAGCACCACGGCCAGGCTGAAATAGGTCAGCAACAAACCGGTACTCTTTCTCGCGTTATCCTGTCGGGCAAAGAAATCCATATATTCAGCGCAACGGCGCCAAGAACGCAAAGATTCGCCCCGGTTGTTTGGAAAAACCCAGGTCGCTTTGCGTCTTGGCGGCGGATTTTTTAATCAAAGCTGACCTTTGGGGCTTCCTTCTGCGCTTGGTCCTCAATTTCAAACAGCATGGCCTGATTGAAGTTGAACATGCCGGCGATAATGTTTGCCGGGAAGGTTTCACGCTTGGTGTTGTAGACCATGACGGCGTCGTTGTAGGCCTGCCGTGCGAATGATATCTTGTTTTCGGTCGATGTCAGTTCCTCGGTGAGCTGCATCATGTTCTGGTTGGCTTTGAGATCGGGATAGGCTTCGGACAAAGCGAACAGGCGGCCGAGGGCTCCGGTGAGAGCTCCTTCCGCGCCCATCAGTCCGGCCATGGCGCCGGAATCGCCCGGGTTCTGGGCGGCGGCCTTGCCGGCGGCGGCGGCCTGGTTGCGGGCCTGGATGACGGCTTCGAGGGTTTCACGTTCGTGTTTCATGTAGCCCTTGGCGGTTTCGACCAGATTTGGAATCAGGTCGTAGCGGCGCTTCAGTTGTACGTCGATCTGGGCGAACGCGTTTTTATAGCGGTTGCGTAGCGTTACCAAGCCGTTGTACATGCCGACCACGGCGATAAAGAGGACTACGATCAATCCGAGAAATACAAGCAAGCCAATCATTTGTTTCTCCTTTGGTTTGTTATTGCAGGATAGTAGGAAATGCGAACGGGTATTTCACTTATAAAGGGAAAAAGGATTTGTAACCGTTCCCGTTTTCGTCGGCATTGGGGATCGTGCCTTCAAGATTCCTTGAAATTTGGGGTTGCGTTGATGGGGGCGAATCATTAGCTTTCGTCCCTTTCCCGATGGAAGCGTAGCTCAGTTGGTAGAGCAGCTGACTCTTAATCAGCGGGTCCAGGGTTCGAGCCCCTGCGCTTCTACCATTTTTACAGGCCCTGTTCTGCAGGGCCTTTTCTTTTTCTTCGCTTCCGGTCGGGCTGGTGGAAGCGAACGTCAAACGGAGCTTGCACTGAATGGGTCGGGCTTGCACTATCTGCGTTTCCTTTTTTCCAATGGAGTCAAAATGAGTTTGCAATGGATTTCCATCCTGTTGGGGGCGTTGGCCGTGATCGGCGGATCGATCGGACTGTTTCGACCGGATCTGGTCAAGCGCTTTGCCGAGCTGTTTCCGCGCAGCATGGTGCCGGCCTGGATCCTGACGGCGCTTTGCTGCGGGCTGGGTGCGAAGGAAGCAATGACCATGAACATGGGGTTTCTGGATGCCTACAAGGTTTATATCTACGCGATCGCCCCTGCTGTATTTATTGCCAGCTTGATCTACTTGAAGGAGTTGCTTGCACCGCGTGCCCTGGGCGGCTTTCTGCTTTTGATCGCAGTGCCGATTGTTCGGACTGCGGCATTGTCGGGAAAACCATTTTTCCAGGTGGTGGTTGCGTTGGTCTATCTTTGGATCATCTATGGACTGGTTCTGTTGATGTCGCCATGGTGGTTCCGCAAACTCTACAAACCGTTTCTTGAAAACGAACGCTTGTTCAAGGCGACGGCGCTGGGGAAAATGGTTTCCGGGATTGCTCTGATCTTGCTGGGAATATTTGCCTACGCGTGATCCCGCAGAAACCGGATCGCTTATTCCCCTACATCGGAGGTATCCACTGCCGGCTGTTCTTCCGGTTTGCCGGCCTCCACCTCTTCCCCTACCAGGGCCTTCTGCGAGTCCAATGCGCGTTTGCACTTATTGATTTGCTCATTGTAGCCATCCACCATTTCCTTTGTGATGCCGTTCCCGTATCGAGTCGCAAGATTGGCCATATGCTTAATGTCGCGGTAGGCCTTTTCGTAATCGCCTGTGACATAGTGGGCTTCCGCCAATGTACTCCAGACGTGGTGGTCGTTTGGGGCCAGGACCATTGCTTCCTGCGCAAGTTCAATGGCTTTCTCGCCATTGCGGTATGCGGGGTTGTCTGCCGTTGCGTAAAGCCAGGCCAAATTGTTCTTTAATTGGAAGTCTTCCGGATTTTCTTCAATGAGCTCGTTTAGGAGTTTTACCGCCTTGGCGTATTGCTTGGAGTTGATGTAGACATGGCTGATGATGTAGCGCGCCTGTTTGTTCTCGGGGTCGATTTCCAAGACGCGTTCATATGCGTCAGCGGCGGCGGCGTAGTTCTCTTCCTCACAGTAGACCGAAGCAACATCCAATAGTAAATCGATGCGACGCTGTTCCGATTGGTCTTCTATGAGCAATCCGCCTGACGGGACCGTCGACGCTACCGTGTTTGTTTCAACCGCATTGGTTTGTGCCAGGGCAACTCGGCCCGACATCAGGGCCAGAAGCGTATAGCAAAGTGTTTTGATTTTCATGGTAAACTCCTAATTCGCATTGCTGATTTCGACGCGTACTACTGCAGGCTCGGTTTTGACCATTTGAAGCCCGGAGGGCAAGTCAACGACTACCGGTAGGTCGTAGCCGGTATTTTCCGTCAGATCCGCGCAGCTTACATAGGCAAATACTTCGGCAGATCGCAATTGGTCGATGCGTTGTTGCGGTCCACTGACCAATACACTGATTGTGAGCGGCTGTACATCGATCCGGCGCCGTTCCGCCGGCGCACAAAGAACCCGAACCGGAACCTTTTCGAGGACGGCCGTATTGCTGTGGGCATCGATGACAAACTCGACGGATACACGGTCTGGATCTGCGTCCACCCGCCCCCCCGGAGGCAGGGCAATCCGCACGTTTTCCTTGAATGAGGCCTGCCGGGTTTTCAGGTCGATAGGTTCGGTGTGGATATTTTCCATTCGTTCTAACTGCTGTCGCGCTCCGGTTACAAGTATGCTGGCCGGTTTGCAGATAATCGATTCGATTTCCAGCCCTGCGGGAAGAGAACCGGTGAGCGCGGCTTTGACGGGGAGCGCCTTTTGGGTTTCCTGGTCGAGCCGGATTTCAATTTGAGATGGATTGAAGCGAACGACCCGCGCTCCCGTTGGATTGTTTTTTAGAAACCTGGGTTCAAGCGGAATAACCATGGTTTTGCTACGTTCCGGATTGCTGAGCGGAACGACAACGCGCAATTGATCCCGATTCAGGTCGCGGATGTCTTCCCGTGAACCGAGAAAGCGGATATCGACGGTATCCAGCGACTTGTCCAGCACTGCCCAGCCTTTGGGGACATCCACATCGATGGAGACATTGGAAACCGGCAGTTCGAAGCCGATGTTTCGTTTGATGGCCTGCCATGCAAAGAACGCCAGTACGAAGCACAATAGCAGCAGCCATTTTTCTTTTCGTACTTGGAGCCAGAATTTGGAGGTTCGATCATTCATCCTTCGACTTCTCGTTCATGGACATTAACGCGGTTTCTGAAAGGTCGGCTTCGCCGGCCTGAATCTTTTCTCGGAAGCGGGCCAGACCGGTACGTTCACGCCGTAGCATGGAGGAAAGCATGCGCCGTAGCCGCTCCTCTTCCAGTCCCCGGCGCATCTTGCCGTTGTAGGCGATTGAAATGGCTCCCGTTTCCTCGGAGACCACGACAACGATGGCATCGGTTTCCTCGGTAAGACCAATCGCTGCCCGGTGGCGGGTGCCAAGCTTGCTTTGTTCCTCCTTCTGTGAAAGGGGAAAAAGGCATCCGGCGGCGCAGATGCGTTCGCCCGAAATAATTACACCGCCGTCGTGCAACGGGGTGTGCGGGAAAAAAATGGTGGACAATAGCTCGGCGCTCACCGCGCTATGCATTTTAGTGCCGGTGTCCTGAATCGCGCGCATTCCGATTTCGCGTTCGATGGCAATCAGGGCGCCGATCTTGCGCTTGGATAGAATCATGACGGCCTGCATGATGGGATCGACGAGGTTCATTTGTGAAGACATGCCGTTGTTGCGCCATGGCTGGCGGCCCAGCTGGGCCAATACACGCCGTATTTCCGGCTGGAAAATCACCACGATCGCCAGCGAAATGTATAGCATCAGCTTGGACAGCAACCAGTTAAGTACGTCTAGGTGGCTGAGGCTGGTGACCGCGAAGAGGATCACGAAAAGCATGATCAGTCCCGAAAGGATGGCGGAACCGCGTGTTCCCTTGAACAGCCGAAAGACAAAATACATCATGGCCGTCAGGATCAAAATCTCGATCCATCCCGCCAGCTTCGGCACTTCAAAAGCATCAATCCATTGCATTACATTTCACCACACGCGAATCTATCCAACATGCGGCAAACATCGCAAGTGTCGAATACATCATGCACCCGCAAAATATGCGTTCCGTTGGCCACGGACCATGCCGCGACCCCAAGACTTCCTGCCAGTCGGTCGGCTGGATTCGTACGTCCGGTAATCTGCCCGATAAAACTTTTGCGCGATGCACCGATTAAAAGTGGCCAGCCGGATAAACATAAATCCGGAAGGTGGCGGAGTAGCTCGAGGTTGTGTTCGGTCGTTTTTCCGAATCCGATGCCTGGGTCGACCGCAATGCAATCCCGTGCTACACCGTGTTGTTCGGCATATTCGACGCGTTGCTTGAGATAGTCGCGGACTTCGGCGACGACATCGTCGTAAACCGGATTCTTCTGCATGGTGCGCGGCGTACCCTTCATGTGCATTAAAACAACACCGGCCCCTGTTTGGGCCGCTACCTTCACCATGTCCGGATCGGCCTCGAACGCGGAGACATCGTTGATGATGTCCGCGCCGGCGGACAGAGCTTCGGCAGCGACCTCGGCTTTCGTAGTATCGATCGAGAGGGGGATGTCGGACTCTTGGCGAATGCCCTGGATTACGGGGACGGTCCGCTCGATCTCTTCCTTCCCGGTTACGGGTTCGGCTCCCGGGCGAGTCGACTCCCCGCCGATGTCGATAATATCCGCTCCTTGTTCGACCATTTCCAACGCGTGGGTCACTGCGGCCCCGGGATCGACAAACGAGCCGCCATCGGAAAACGAGTCGGGAGTCACGTTCAGGATGCCCATGACCCGCGTCCGCTCGCCCAGCCGAATAATGCGGTTGCGGCATTTCCAATTATAGAGATCTCGTTTCATGGGCGTGGGTTTATAGCACGATTTTCAAGCCGTCCCAAGGCACGGTTACAGCATGGTCCAGTTGGGCTTGTAGCGCGTGGTGCTCTGAGTTGTGGGTGAGGTGGGTGATGAATGATTGTTTCGCACCGATTCGAGACAGTTGTTCCACGCATTGTTCGATGCAGAAATGAGTGGGATGTTCCTGGGGGCGAAGTCCGTCGAGGATCATGACATCCATGTGGGTCAGCAAGGCTAGCGTGTCGTCGGGAATGCTGCAGCAGTCGGGAATATATCCCAGCCGCTTTCCGTCGCCGTCGACCCGGAATCCGTAAATGGTTTCCTCGCCGTGCCAGACGGGGAGGGGAGTAACGATGGTATTGCCGATGGAAACCGGATCGGTTTGTTCGGTAAAGCGAACCCGGGGCACACTCTGGAAGCCATAACTGGGCTTGTCGACGTATTCGAACTTCCGGCGCATTAGCCGCATCGTTTCCGGTGATCCATAGACCGGGATATGCTGCTCCTGCAAGGTGCTGAAGCGTCGCACGTCGTCGAATCCGAATATGTGATCGGCATGCGGATGCGTGAGGAACACGGCATCAGCGCGCTCGACACCGAAAGAGAGAACCTGCTCCCGGAAATCCGGAGGCGTGTCGAAGACCAAATGCTGTCCTGCGGCCACCACGTAGAGGCTGCAACGCCTTCGCTTGTTTTTGTCGTCGGAAGAGGTGCATACGGCGCAGGTGCATCCGATCATCGGGATGCCGTGCGAGGTGCCGGTTCCTAGGAATGTAAAGTGCATGGTATTTAAAGTGTTAAACGATATGAATTATCAGTCGTTTTGCATTCTTTGGTCATACTTATAACCTAAACTGAATGCTTTGTCACACAGTGGCGCACCAGCGCCTTGCTACGCGGAAAAATGATATCGAAACGGTCGGGGAGGGGGGTTCCGATGTCGAGGTCGGGTTGGTAGGCGACATTGCGCAGCAGCAGGTATTTGCCCGAGTATTCCTGCAGCAGGCCGGCGAATTCGACCACCTGGCCTTCGTCGAGCATTTCCACGATGACCTGTTTGCTCAAATATTTTTCGAGTACCGGTTCATAGGCATTTGGAACCGTATCTAGCAAGGTATTGCCGATTTCCCCCGCGCGTTTGTCGGCGCCGGCCACCTTGCCTATCGGGGTTTTGCTTTTCAGGGTGCCGAGAATCATGCCGAACGATTGCGATACCGCGTCGCGGAGCGTGTTGAACACATTCCACAGCCACCGGCGGGCACGACGAAACGGGGAGGGGTTGGCAATGCGTTGGATTTCCTTTTTCCACTTTTCGTGCTCCGGGGTTCCTTCCAGGGGAGGAGACTGTAGAATCTTGCGGATGCCGTCGACTTCCGGTGTGTAGAGGACATAGCTGGCCTTTCGGACGCCCGAGGCATCCTTTTGCGGATGTTCATACTCCAGTTCCATCGCCTTCGGGTAAGCGATGAGCCGGCCCCACAACCACTTGCCGGATTCCATCCGGATCATTACGGGTTTGCGATTGAAATATTTCAGGCAACGGTCTCGCTTGCGCCGAGCGGCAATGGCGGCAATGGTTGCCGCCACAAAGAGCAATATCATGGGTAGCCAAAAATCGAGCATCTATGTCCTTTCAAGTGTCTAAATTCTCCGAATAAAGGAAAAGTGGTGTCCTTTCGGACACCACGCAATACACTTAAGAGCCTTAAATGAAAAGTCTCTTTACCGTCTTTACCTAGGCGGCAACATGTTCGCGGTAATGGCTGTCACGCCAACACTGCGGAAGCGGCTCTCCCGAAGGGAAAACCAGATCGGACTTCTTATAGCTTGTCAGATCCATCGTGTCTTCACCGGCCTGCGTTCTCGCTGCGATGCGCTTCACGAATGGATCGAAAACCTCTTTCAAATCGACGGCTTCAACAAGGTCATTGGTTGGGGTGTGTTTTAGAAACATTGCTGACCTTCCTTTCCCGGTTAGGCGGCGGCGTGCTCGTGGTAGTGGCTGTCCAGCCAGCACATCGGCAACGGTTCATCCGAAGGGAACCTCAGTTCCGATTTCAGGAAGTTTTCGGGGCGATGTGGCACATCACCTGCGTAGGAGCGGGCCCGAATGGTGGGCGAAACGGGATTGATAACATCCGTCAAGTCTATCACCTCGACCAGATCTCCCGTAGGAATATGCTTCAGATACATACCAAACCTCCGTTGTTCTTTTCCCTCTTTGACCATTTCGTCCTGCGAGGGTTCAAACCGCGAAGATTAGGTTGTTTTCGCTAGATAGCGGCGGTCTGCTCGTTAC
>JBNKSB010000073.1:0-7199 GCA_050297095.1 Pontiella sp.
TGCGCTGAAAAAGAAGTGGGTTTTGAACTATTCAGGAAAGGGCAGCGCGGTGCTTCCCTCCATGGGGGGCGGCATATTGATGGCCCTGTTCATCGTTGCCTTCTTTTTCCACTTTATCCGGCCACAGGTGAACTACCTGCAATGGGGGGTCGGCGTCTCGCTGGTGTTGACGCTTTTGCTGGCCGGTTTCTTCTCGGAATCATCGATCAGCATGATCCACGCATTCTGGCCCTTTGTTATCCTTTATGCGCTGGCGTTCTTCTATATCTTGATCGACCGGCTGGACCTGGGGGTCCGTCTCTACAATCTTGGATTGAAATTGTTGATTGTTTTACTGGGTACATTGCCCTTTTGGTTGACGCTCATGCCTCCCCATGAAAACAGTGCCTATCCCCCATACTATGTACCTGCCATTGCGAAGGTTTCCAGCCTGCTCTCTCCGCGCGAAGTCATGATCTCCGATATGCCCTGGGCGACCGCTTGGTACGGCGACCGCGTTTCCATACTGCTACCGAAGGATGTTGACGAGTTTTATGAGATCAACGACTACAAACAGTATATCAGCGGCCTCTATATAACCACGCTCACCTCGGATAAACCGTTTACATCCAAACTGCTCATGGGGAGTGAAAAGACCTGGTTGCCCATTATAAGCGGTCGAACACCTACGGATTTTCCGCTCAAGCAGGTAGAGCGTATTGGTCCGGGGCAATTATTCTTCTCCGACCGCAACCGTTGGGACAACAGCTCGGCGGCCGCGCAGTAAGGAGGCCTGGTATGCGCATTGTTTTCATGGGATCGGCCGAGTTGGCCGTGCCCTCGCTCAAGGTTTTGCTGGAACAAGCCAATGATTCGGTGGTGGGGGTTGTATCCCAGCCGGATCGCCCCGCCGGCAGGAAACGGAAGCTGACGCCGTGTCCGCTGAAGGCGTATGCCGAAGAACGCGGTCTAAATGTGATGACGCCTGCAAAAGTAGGGGAGCCTGATTCTGTTGGAGCCCTGAAAGCGCTGTCGCCGGACCTGTTCGTGGTGGTGGCGTACGGTCAATACATCCCATCGAAGGTGATCGATTTGGCGCCACATGCGGCGATTAATGTACACCCCTCACTTCTCCCCAAGTATCGGGGTTCCGCTCCAATTCAATGGGCTATACTGAATGGCGACACGGTTACGGGCGTCAGTATCATCTATTTGGCGAAGAAGATGGATGCCGGCGACATTATCCGGCAGGAAACCTATTCCATCGAACCGGATGACACCTCGGCTGTGTTGCATGACAAGCTTGCCGAGGCAGGAGCAGACTTGTTGCTCAAGGCGATCGAGGACATTCGCAAGGATCAGGTAAATCGAACCGTTCAAGACGACGCCGAGGTCATCGAGATCCGGAAACTGACCAAGGAAGACGGAAAAATCGATTGGTCGCTGCCGGCGGAAACCCTTCGCAACCGCATTCGGGCCTTCGACCCGTGGCCGGGCAGTTACTGCCAGTTGCCGAATGGGGATATGATCAAGATATGGAAGGCGTTGCGGGAGGATGGCGCCGGTGCGCCGGGGGAACTGTTGGATAACGATCTGCTCGTGGCGACCGGCGAGGGGGCGTTGCGTCCGACGGAAGTCCAGCCGGCAGGCAAAGGCCGTATGCCGGCTTCTTCGTTCCTCAACGGCCATCCGCTGGCAAAAGGGCAGATGCTTGGATGACTTCTGAAGATCACGTCGTCAGCACCGCTTGAGATGCAAAAAAAATCCTTGGAAACCGCATCCTCCGGCGGGTTTCCAAGAATTGAAAAAAGCAAGGCTGCCGCCTTGGGCGATCAGCCTTGAAATCAATCTGGCATTCAGAGCCTATTTCTTTTTATGACGGTCCGCGCGACGACGCTTGCGACGCTTATGGTTCGACATTTTTCTCTTACGCCATTTCTTAATGGTACCCATGTTAATCTCCGGTTTATCTCAAAAGGGCAATTACAATAGTTATGCCACGACTTTGTTCAAGCTAATTTCAATAATACCTTCCGCTCCGTTGACCTTCAAATCGGGGATGATCTCGCGGACCACGGATTCATCGACCACCGTTTCGATCGCATACCAGCCATCGTCGGTGAGCGGGTTGACCGTGGGGGAATGCAACGCCGGAAGTAACTCCTTCACCTTTTCCAGGTTAGCGGCTTCCACGTTGAGCTTCAGCAGCACCTTGTCGGCCGCATCCAGTGCAGCTTTGAGGAGGAGTGCAATCTTTTCCAGCTTTTGCTTCTTCCATTCGTCCACCCAGGCATCCTTGGAGCAGAAAAACTTCGTGTATGATTCCATCAGGGTTTCAACGATGCGCAGGTTGTTCGCGCGGAGCGAGCTGCCGGTTTCGGTGATATCCACGATGGCATCGACAAAATCGGGAACCTTGACCTCGGTGGCCCCCCAGGAAAACTCAACCTCCGCCTTTACGCCGTTGCGTTCCAGCCAGCGTTCAACAATGCCGACGCCTTCAGTGGCGATCCGTTTGCCTTCCAGGTCCTTCACGGACTGGATGTCGGAATCATTCGGTACGGCCAGCACCCAGCGCACGGGGCGCTTGCTCTGTTTGGAGTAGACCAGGCTGCACAGGTCGACCACGTCGGAGCCGTTGGCTTCGATCCAGTCCAATCCTGCTATCCCGGCGTCCAGCATGCCGTGTTCAACATAGCGGCTCATTTCCTGGGCGCGCAGGATGCGGATTTCAATCTCATCGTCGTCAATCGACGGGAAATAGGAGCGCGATCCGCCCTTGATCGAAAATCCTGCTTTCTTGAAAAGTGCGTAGGTTGACTCTTGCAAGCTACCCTTGGGCAATCCGATGACCAGTTTCTTCATAAATTCTTTTCCTTTTTTAGGTTGGGAAAGGCGGGAATATAGACGAACGACCCCATGCCTCCAACCCTCGATTAAAAAAAAAATTCCCGTTTCGCGATGGAATGACGAATGCACTTTACCGCTGTGCCTAAAACAGATACCACTTATACCCTATTGTTATGCACCCGTGGCGCAATTGGATAGCGCAACTGGCTTCGAACCAGTCGGTTGCAGGTTCGAATCCTGCCGGGTGCGCCATTTTGAAAAAATGCGCCGCGCAGGATGAGAACCGGGGTTTGACACAAGCGCAGCGCAGTGAGGCTTCCGGAGACGGAAGAAGCGACCAGCGGGAGCGGCAATCCTGCCGGGTGCGCCATTTTGAAAAAATGCGCCTCGCAGGAAGAAAGCCCAAGACCAGTCCGCAAACCCATTCTCTTCCAAGGGGGCGGCTGAGGCACAAATCATGCCGCGTTATTCCGGATTCACGTTCATTCTCGCATTTATCTTCTCACTCAAGGGGGTATCGCCAGCGGGCACCACGGACTGGCGGGAATTAAAGGCCGAGAACCAGCAGAAGGCTCGCGGGAAGATTGACCCCATCAATGGCATTTACCGGGAATCGCTGGAACAAATGTTGAGGGGGCAATGAGTCGAGGGTCGAAAGAGGACGGGGTGGAACGATGCATTTTTTTGATGCAAACGGCCGGGACGGTTTGTTCACTCGTGCTTGTGTCGATATTCCCGCGGGGTCTGGTTCATTACCTTTCGGAAGCAACGGGTGAAATAGTTGCTGTCCTGGAACCCGCACTCGAAGGCGATATCCGTGATGGGCTGGTCGGTGAGCCGTAGTAGCTCGATCGCCTTCTGGACGCGCACATGCATCAGGTGCTCTATCGGCGAACGGCCCATGCAGTCGCGGAAAATCCGTTGAAAATGGCGTTTTGAAAGGTGTGATTTTTCGGCCAGCTCATCCAGCGTGATGTTTTCGGTAAAGTTGGTTTCAATGTGGGCAATGGCATCGCCGATGCGCAACAGTCCGAGCGATTCGGCGGTGGGTTCCCTTGAATAACAGCGGGAGAGATAGACGGCTAACTGCATGAACATGCCGGTGGCCATCACGCGGTAGCCGGGATTCTGTTCCGATGTTTCACGGGTCAGGTTGTGCACCAGTCCATTGACGTGGTTAAGCTGTCGCTCGGATAGCTGCAAGCGACTCTGGAGTTTGTGCTGGGCGCGAAAAACCGGCTCGATCGAGAACAGTGCATGGAATCCGGGCAGTGCGCGGATATCCCACTGTTCCATCTGCAGGGCTTCGGCATCGAATAGGATGTTGGACAGGGAGAGCCCATGCATTTCCTGGTATTGATGCATATGGTTGCGCGCAATCACGAACACGTCACCACTCTTGACGGGAATCTCATGCTCATCAACCATATGCATGGCCGTTCCCTTAAGGATGATCACCAGTTCGTCGAAACCATGGCTGTGCATCGGGAATTCCGGTTGCGGGTCGCGGATGTACACCTGCAGGGGGAGTGAGGCGTCGGTGAAAAACTCGTTTTTCGACAGGAGGGTGGTTGATTTTTTCATGGCCAGATCGTGCTAGTATAAGTCGGGATCGTCAAGGTATCCGCCCTGCAAAAGCGCTAGCTTAGGATACTTTTTATCGGGAATAGTGCAGGCCTATCCCGGTCTGCCGACCATGATCACAGGAGAAGGAAATGAGTGTTGAGAAGGCGTATGACCTGGCGAAGGAGCGCTATGCGGCGTTCGGTATTGATGTGGACGCGGCGATTGCCAAGGCGCTGGAGCTTCCGATTTCCCTGCATTGTTGGCAGGCGGATGATGTGGTGGGCTTCGAGACCAAGCCCGACGGCCTTTCCGGTGGCGGAATCATGGCGACGGGAAACTATCCCGGCCGCGCCCGCAACGGCGAAGAGGCCCGAGCCGACATTGCCAAGGCCATGTCGTTGATTCCCGGCACGCAACGCTGCAACGTGCATGCCCTGTATTGCGAGACCGACGAATATGTGGATCGCGATGAAATGACGCCGGCCTGCTTCCGGAAATGGATGGACTGGGCCAAGGAGCTGGGCGTTTGCCTGGACTTCAATCCGACCTTCTTTGCGCATCCAAAAGCCGAAGATGGATTTACCCTTTCCAACCGCGATGAAGATATACGTGCCTTCTGGGTACGGCACGGTAAGGCCAGCCGCAAGATTGCGGAAGCCATGGCGGAAGCTCAGGGATCGCCATGCCATGTCAACTGGTGGACGCCCGACGGTTCCAAGGATATCCCTGCCGACCGCTTTGGTCCGCGCGCCCGCATGGCAAAATCCTACGATGAAATCATGGCCGATACTTCGGTCGACAAGACCAAATGCGTCGACTTCATCGAAAGCAAGCTTTTCGGGATCGGTTCGGAGGAATATGTGGTCAGCTCGGCCGAATTCTGCTCCGACTATGCCGTCAGCCGCGGCATGGGGCTCTGCATGGATATGGGACACTACCATCCGACGGAAACGATCCATGGCAAGATTTCCAGCCATCTTCAGTTCATGGATAAGATCCTACTGCACGTCAGTCGTCCGATCCGCTGGGATTCCGACCACGTCACGCTGTTCAACGACGACCTTAAAAACGTCTTCCTCGAAATCCAGCGCGGCAATGTCTGGGACCGCGTGGTGTTGGCGCTCGATTTTTTCGATGCCTCGATCAACCGCATCGGCGCCTACGTAACCGGCACACGCGCCGCTCGGAAGGGCATCCTGTATGCGTTGCTCGACCCGACCGGGCAACTTCAGAAATATGAAGCCGAAGGCAAGAACGCCCAGCGTTTGGCCCTGATGGAGGAGTTCAAGTCCATGCCATTCAGCGCGGTTTGGGACATGCTCTGCGAAAAGGCCGGTGTGCCGGTCGGGGCCGTCTGGCTGTCGGACATGGAAGCCTACGAAGCAGACGTACTTTCCAAACGTAGCTAATAGATAATTGAACCACGAAATACCTAGCGCGGCATAGCCGCAACCAAACAGGGTCACAATACCATGGATAACAAGACCATTTATTCCAACCGTCCTTTGGCTCAATCGTCTTGCTATCAATCGTCATGTAAAGTCCATCAAGAATACGAGCACAGAAAGCAAGAAAACGGCGGATAGTAGTACGAATCACACGAAACCGGGCATGGATATTGAGGTTTCGTGTATTTAGTGTATTTCGTGGTGGATTAGAATTTTCAATGCAAGGAGACGGACATGAGCGAGGAAGCAGAAGTCAAACATGGCGAGTTTGAACGTTCGCCGGTTCCGCAATCCCATACGCGTGGGTTCAAGGCGTTCGTGGGAATGTATGCCGGGGAGCACTGCGCCGGAACGGAACTGATGATCGGGCCGCTGTTTGTGGCGGCGGGCGTGAGTGCATTCGACGTGGTCTTCGGTCTTATTCTGGGCAACCTGTTGGCGGTGCTGAGTTGGATGTTCCTATGCGCACCAATCGCGGTGCGCGCACGCCTGACGCTCTACTACCAGCTCGAAAAGATTTGCGGCCGCAACCTGGTCACGCTCTACAATCTCGCCAACGGGGTGATGTTCTGCTTCCTCGCCGGCTCGATGATCACCGTGTCGGCCACGGCGCTGGGGGTCTGGTTCCATTTCCCGATGCCATCTCTGACGGATATCTATCCAAACAGCTTCGGCTGGGTCCTCGCCGTTCTAGGTGTAGGTGTCATCATATCGATCGTGGCGGCCTGGGGTTACGACATGGTTTCGCGGATCGCCAATATCGCCGCGCCGTGGATGGTGCTGGTATTTCTTGGCTTCGGTATCATTGGGCTTAAGCAATTTGTGGATCAGACCGGTGCTGAGGTCAACTCGCTCGGTAGCCTGTGGGAACTATGCAGAACGTCCATCTGGAAGGGCGGGGCTCCTTTGGAAGGGCAGATCAAGTTCACCTTCTGGCATGTGACCTTCTTTGCCTGGTTCTGCAACATGGCCATGCATGTCGGCATGTCGGACCTGTCGGTTTTCCGCTTTGCGAAAAAATCGTGGCACGGCCTAGCATCCGGCGCAGGCATGTATGTCGGCCACTTCATGGCGTGGCTTGCCGCTTCAGTGCTCTACGCGTTGCAACTGCACTTCGACCCTTCTAATACGGACGTGCTGCCGGGCCCGCTGGCCTACCGGGCCGCCGGTGTAGCCGGGTTGGTCTGCGTGATCGTGGCAGGTTGGACGACCGCCAATCCAACCATCTACCGTGCGGGGCTGGCGTTCCAGGCCATCATGCCGAGCAAGTCACGCTTTGCCGTGACGATCGGTACCGGCCTGCTAGCGACGGTTGCCGGCATGTTTCCGGGCATTGCGATGAAATTGCTGGGCTTC
>JBNKSB010000074.1:0-4853 GCA_050297095.1 Pontiella sp.
GCGAACGGCCGGAAAGCACAAGCATTTCGATCGCCATGTCGATGTTGGCCGAGTCGGAGGCCTTGACGTCGCAGATCGGGAAGATCATTTCGAGTTCCTCGCGGGTGAACGCGGAGCATTCGAGCAGGACTTCGCGGGCGCGCATCCAGTTAATGTTGCCCTTGTTGGTATTGATTTCACCGTTATGGGCAATATAGCGGAACGGCTGGGCCAGCTTCCACGACGGGAAGGTATTGGTCGAGAAGCGCGAGTGCACAAGGGCAATTGCGGAAACAGCGGCTTCGTTCTGCAGGTCGAGGAAGTATTTGGGTACCTGTTCGGTAACGAGCTGCCCCTTGTAGTTAATGGTCTTGTAAGAGCAGGAAATGATGTTCAGGCCGTCGGGGCCAATGCCCTGTACGGTATCATTGGCAATCCGCTCGGTATACTTGCGGAACACGAAGAGCTTGCGGTCAAATTCTTCAACACTCATCCCCTCGGGCTTGCCGATAAAGATCTGCTGTACGCTGGGCTCGGTTTCAGCGGAGTCGCGGCCCAAATCGGAATTATCGACCGGTACCACGCGGTACCCAAGCAACGGCAGGTTGAATTTCTTCAGGTTGCGTTCAATGATGTCCTTGCACTCCGACTGCTGGCGCTCATCCTGCGGGAAGAAGGTCATGCCTACGCCGTATTCACCAAAATGCGGCAGCTTGATACCCACTTTCGGACATTCTTCCATAAACAGTTCATGCGGAATCTGGAATAGAATACCGGCGCCGTCGCCCGACTTAATATCGAATCCGGTACCGCCACGGTGCTCCATACAGGCCAGCATGCCCAGCGCATCGGTAATGATCGAGTGACTCTTGCGGCCTTTCAGATTGGCCACAAAACCGATACCGCAGCTGCTATGTTCGAAATCGGCACGATACATGCCCTGCCCTTCGGGATGCCCGAAACAGTTTAGCTCTTCTTGCTTAAAATTCGTATTTTTTTTCATGATTCAACCTCATCTCGGTCCGGAAAAATTAGCGGGGTAATTTGCCTATCACCTCCCTGCAAGTCAATTTCTTACGACGAATAATTCCGGGGAACAAGCAAGTTCTAGGACCATTATATTCCCGTATTATTCAATCAGGGGCTTGATTGCAATGGAAGCACTTGGGGGAAGGGAACAGCACAGCCCTCCCCAGATATTATGCGCGACCCCAGTATGGGAGGACCTCACTGGCAAGCTTTTCCGGAGCCCCCACAGCCTTGAGGAAAGACGCAACAAATTGCTCGTCCGATTCAATATCGGATATATAGCTTGCGCCAGACTGCACGGATTCGTTGTAGACCACAAACGAACTGTGCCGCGTTGCCACAGTTTGCCGTTCCTCAACACGGAACGTTAGGCTTTGGAACGCGAGGTCGTTTTGGCTCCGGACCATCGCGCAAGCCGGACCATGCTCTCGTCGCCATGATCCATGGCGATCACCGGCAAGAGCGCAGAAGGTACCATGCCCTGCAATTCCTTGGAAACCGTGGCTGGATTGGCGTGAATCGCATGTTCGGCCAGGCGCCGGGCGTCTGTCAGCGTCAGGTGCCGGAGTGCGTAACGAACAACCGGTGCGCGGGCCGGACTGACGGAAATATCGCGAATACCCAGCCCCGCAAAAATCGACGCCAGCAACGGATCGGAAGCCGCTTCGCCGCACAGGCTCACCGGACAATCCGCCTGCGAGGCGGTATCTATGATTTGCTGGATCGCGCGCAACAGGACAGGATGCAGCGTGCTCTCGCCAATGTTTCTGGCCGCAGTACGCTCCATGGCAAGGGTATATTGCGCTAGATCGTTGCATCCGATGGAAACAAAGTCGACCATCTCGACAATTTCCGAAAGACAGAACACGGCGGCGGGGGTTTCAATCATGGCCCCGACCGGGATACGGTGCTGCAGTTGCAAGTCATCGGACAACGTCTTCAACATTTCCAACGCCTCCTGCAGTTCCCAGCGCCCCGTCACCATGGGGAAAAGCACCCGGATGTTCGGGCAGTCGCGTGCGGCGCGGACAATGGCGCGCAACTGGCTTTTGAACAGGCGCGGCTGGCGAAGGGCAAGCCGCAGCCCACGCTGGAGCAGCGACGTGCTGTCGACCGAAAGAAAAGAAGGATGCTTGTCCACAGCAAAATCGAAGGTGCGTATGGTGAAGGGGCGGTTGCCGACGGCGATGGCCGCACGCTTGTAGTGACGATACTGTACCGCCGAACTCGGGGCGGCGCCGACGGACAGGTAGATCAGCTCCGTGCGAAACAGTCCGACGCCGTCCAAATTATGCTCGCTGGCCAACCCCACGTCGCTGACATGGTTGATATTGGCCATCAACTGGATCCGCGTTCCGTTCTTGAACCGGCAAACCTGGCCTTCCATCTCGCGCAGGACATGCTGCGACTGCTCGAAGCTGCGCCGCCGACCACGGAACCGTTGCAGTTGGGAGTCCGAAGGTTCCAGCACCAGGGAGCCCTTGGCCCCATCGAGCAGGGCTGGTGTGCCGGGCTTCGCCAAATCCATCACGCCGGTCAGACCGGTGACCGCCGGAATCCCCAGCGAACGCGCCAATATGGCGGCATGTGAAGTGGGACCGCCTTGTTCGGTGGCGATTCCCACCACATGGCTGCGGTCGAGCCCAACGGTCTCCGAGGGCATCAGGCTTTTGGCCATGATGATGCTGTCGGGCGGCAGGTCAGATAGCGGACTTTTGTGTCCGGCCATGCTAAGATGGCGCAGTAGCCGGTTGCCGACATCGAACGTATCGGTGGCCAGCTCCTTCATGTAGTCGCTGCCGGAGGCGGCGAGGCGGTCGGCGAATGCCTGCATCTCTTCAGCAAGTGCCGCTTCGACGCAGATCTGCTCTTTCATGAGCCTGCTGTGGATATCCTGTTGGAGCGAAGTATCGCTCAACATGGCGATATGAGCATCAAAAATGGACGCCTCGCTCTCCCCCACATCAATCGCCACCTGGTTGCGGATCAGCTCGACCTCCTCGACGGCGCTATCGACGGCAACGGAGAACCGTGCAAGCTCATCCTCGACTTCTTCGGGCCGGATGGTACGACACTCGACCGCCTCGAGTAGCGGTGGTTCATAAACAATTACCTTTCCGCTGGTATAGCCCGGCGACACCGCGATGCCTCTTACCGCCCTCATGCGATCATCTCCATTGAAAAATCCTCCCACCTACGGTCATGGCGCCGTCAGCGTTGCCAATCCCGATCCCGCATTGCGGGATTTATAGGGCAATGGGATGCAATGCGCAAATTTAGAAGACATGAAACCACGTCATAAAAAATATGATACGTCGAAAAAGACTTCATGCCGCCAGCCGCCTTCACCTCTTCGTAGCTTCCGATAAATCCATCGCCTACCCCATCATCCAAGCCGCCGGGATCCGGCGCATAGCGCAGAATCTACCCGGTAGAACCGCCGCGGTGCGGCGGCTTCCGGCAGTCCGGCTCAGGAGGAGGTGATGCCTTCGCGGATAGCGTAGCGGACGAGATCGGCAACGCCGCGGGCCTCGATCTTCTGCATCAGGTGCTGGCGGTGAGTGTGGACGGTGGGCGTGCTCAGCTTGAGCTTGGCGGCGACCTCCTTTGTGGCATAGCCCTCGGCGAGTAGCTGGAGCACCTCTCGTTCGCGGGCGGTCAGTATGGCAAACGCGTTTTCGGGATCCTTGGCCATGCGCTGGGCATCCATCAGGCTGCCCAGCACGGATGGACTGACGTATATCTTCCCCTTCATGACGGTTTGGATGGCCTCAACCAGCTCTTTCGATGCACTGGTCTTGGGTAGGTAGCCCGAGGCACCGGCACTGAGCATTTCCATAACCATGCGTCCCGTTTCGTGCACCGACAGGCCGATGACATTGAGTTGGGGGTATTCCGAAATAAGCTGGCGACAGGCGTCGATGCCGTTGAGCTCGGGCATGTTGATATCCATCACCACCACGTCGGGAGCCGTGGCAGCCACTTGGTCCAGAACTTCACGACCATTGCATGCCTCGCCCACCACCTCGAAAGCCTCTTTCGCAGCGAGCAGACTGTGTAGCGCTTCGCGCATCACTTCATGATCTTCCGCCAACACCAACCGTATCTTCCTATCCATGCTCCACCTCCTCGAGCGGTATGATTATCTCCACCTTCGTCCCGCTTTCCGGCGCCGATTCGATCTTTAGATCGCCGCCCAAATGCTGCATATGTTCACCCAGGTTAAACAGTCCGAATCCACCGGAGGGGGAAAAGCCGCGGCCCGCTGTTTTGGCATCAAATCCCTTTCCATCGTCCGATACAAAGATGCGCACATGCTTGTCAACGCACTCCATTCGCACTTCGGCGTTCGTAGCTTCGGAATGTTTCAATACGTTGACCAACAATTCCCGCACGCCGCGATAGAGGATCATTTGCTGATCGAGCGGCATGGGTTGCGTTTGCCGATCGCAACTGAATTTGAACCGGATCGCATGTTCGTGGCTCATGCTCTTGCAAAGTTCCTCCAGCGCCGCGGCCAAGCCCAGCTCCTGAAGGACCGGACAGCTGAGATCGAAGGTGAGGGAACGGGTAAGACCGATGGTTTCCTGCAAAATCCGGCGCGCCTTGCCCAAGGAATGCGATGCCCGCTCCGGAAGATCCTCGTCGGCGATACCATCCAGCCAGACATTGGCTGAATTAAGCAACTGGCTGAGCCCGTCGTGCAGCTCGGAGGCAATCCGTTGCCGCTCGCGTTGTTCGGACATGGCGAGTTCGGAGGCCAAAAGGCGCAGTTCTTCCTCTCGCGCCGTCCGCTCGGTGATATCGGCCACCGTACCGATCAAGGCTCTGGCGCGGCGGTCATC
>JBNKSB010000075.1:0-13801 GCA_050297095.1 Pontiella sp.
AAAGTGGCTTTCACTTGGGAAAACATTAAACTGATCCTGCCGTATTCGGTGTTGGCGGCGGCGGTGGGGCTCATCGAGTCGCTCATGACGCTAACGCTGGTGGATGAAATCACGGAAACACGGGGCAGGGGCAACAAGGAGTGTATCGGTCAGGGACTGGCCAATCTCATCAATGGTTTCTTCGGTGGTATGGGCGGATGCGCCATGATTGGACAGAGCATGATCAATATCCGTGGTGGCGGCCGCGGCCGGACTTCCGGAATTTCGGCTGCTTTGTTTTTGCTCTCTTTTCTGCTGTTCGCCGCTCCGCTGGTCGAAGTCATTCCGTTGGCCGCGCTGGTCTGGGTCATGTTCATGGTGGTGATCGGGACCTTTGAGTGGTCGAGCTTCCGCATCATTCCAAGCATTCCGCGGATGGATGCGGTTATCATCGTACTGGTTTCCGCGGTTACCGTCTTTCAGAATCTCGCGATTGCGGTGTTGGTAGGCATTATTGTCTCGGCATTGGCATTTGCCTGGGAACATGGAAAGAAAATCCACGCCAATGTCATGACCGATGAACACGGCACCAAGGTCTACAAACTCGAAAGTGCGCTCTTCTTTGGGTCGGCCCAGTCGTTCAAGGACCTGTTCGATCCATTGAACGATCCTCAGGATGTGGTAATCGATTTTGCCAAGGCCCGCGTCTACGACCATTCCGGTATCGAGGCGATCAACAACATTACCCAGCGATATGCCGACCAAGGCAAGTCCCTGCATTTACTCAACCTGAGCAGGGAATGCCAGGAGCTGATGGACAAGGCCGACAACATTGTCGAGATCAGCGTCATCGAGGACCTCGAATGGCATATTGCCGACGACCGGTTGGACTAGGATGCACATGATAGGGAGGGACCGCCGGTCCGTCCGCAGTCATGATCGGCGCACTCGACGGTCGCGCCCTGCCTCTCCCTGACTCATGGCTAATAGATATGCGGAACAAAGTTTTGTTCGGCATGGGGCGGGCGTTCATAGTCCGTGCTTGTCTGGCGCGGCGGAAGTTCGATGGGCTCAGGAGTGAGGTCCTTGTAGGGGATCATGCCGAGGAGGTGCGAAATGCAGTTTAAGCGGGCCTTTTTCTTGTCGTCCGCCTCGACCACCCACCATGGCGTGTCCTGTAGGTCGGTATGTTCGAACATATCATCCTTTGCCTTGGAATATTCGACCCACTTTTCACGCGACTTCAGGTCCATCGGGCTGAGTTTCCAGCGTTTGGTGGGGTCGTCGATGCGTGCCTCGAACCGTTTTTCCTGCTCCTCGTCGCTGACGGAAAACCAGTATTTTACCAGAATGATTCCGGAGCGGATAATCATGCGTTCGAATTCCGGGCAGGAGCGGAAGAATTCCTGAACCTGGTTCTCGTCAACAAAACCCATGACACGGTCAACACCCACGCAGTTGTACCATGATCGGTCGAACAAGACGATTTCCCCGGCAGCGGGCAGCTCGGGAACGTAGCGTTGGAGGTACCATTGGGTCTCTTCGCGTTCGGTTGGCTTTCCCAAGGCAACGACGCGGGCGATACGGGGATTCAGGCTTTGTGTGATGCGCTTGATGACGCCTCCCTTGCCGGCGGCATCGCGGCCCTCGAAAAGGATGACGACCTTGAGTCCCTTGTACTTTACCCATTCCTGGAGTTTAACCAGCTCAATTTGGAGGCGGGCCAGCTCGGATTCATAGTAGTCCTTCTTCAGTTTCCCGTTTTTTTTATATCCCTCTTTTGATGTTTTTTTGTGCGACACGCTCCGCCTCCGTTTCATGATCTTTCTGTTGAACTCCACTCTAGGCTGAATACACATAATGGTCAAACCACGAAAAGAAAAGGGCCGGTCGCACCGGATGTGGAGGTAGGGATGGACAGACGATCCGTCCGCGGGTGGATCGGACCGAACATGCATGCGGCTCGCCCGGCGGGCAAACCTACTTAATGAAAAAAGCCCGGCGGATGCCGGGCTTGGAATTTCATGGTTGTGCAGATCAAATACCGAAGTCGTCGGCCATGATCATTTCGGGTTCGACGCCGAGGTCGTGGGCCATGTCCTTCACGCACTTGAGCATGATCGGCGGTCCGCAAAGGTAGAACTCGATCTCCGTCGGGTCGGGGTGCTTGTCGAGGTACTCGTCGAGCACGACCTGATGGATAAACCCAGTCGGCCCTTCCCAGTTGTCTTCCGGAAGCGGATCGCTGAGGGCGATGTGGAAGGTAAAGTTCGGGAACTCCTTGGCCAGCTGTTCGAATTCTTCGACGTAGAACAGCTCACGTACAGAGCGTCCGCCATACCAGAACGTCACCTTGCGGTCCGTGCCGATACGCTTAAGCTGGTCGTAGATGTGCGAACGCATCGGCGCCATGCCGGCGCCCCCGCCAATGAAGCACATTTCGCGGTCGGTGTCCTTGGCGAAGAATTCCCCATAGGGACCGGAGATGGTGATTTTGTCGCCCGGTTTCAGGTTGAACACGTAGCTGGAGCAGACCCCCGGAGGATAGCTGGTCCCTGGCGGGGGGGAAGCGATACGGATGTTCAGCATGATAATGTCGTCTTCCAGCGGGAAGTTGGCCATCGAGTAGGCGCGGAAGCAGGGTTCCGGATTGCTGGCCACGAGGTCCCACTGGTTGAACTTATCCCAGTCCTCGCGGTATTCCTCTTCGACGTCGAAGGATTTGTAGGAGAGGTCCTTGTAGGCCGGAACATCGATTTGGATGTAGCCGCCGGCGCGGAAGTCCAGTTTTTCGCCCTTGGGCAGTTCAACCACCAGCTCCTTGATGAAGGTGGCCACATTGTGGTTGGAGCGCACGGTGCATTCGTACTTTTTGATGTCGAGGATTTCGGGTTCGATTTCCAGCTTCATGTCTTCCTTGACCTTGAGCTGGCAGGCAAGGCGAACGCCTTCCTTGGCTTCGGCCTTGGTAACCTGCCCGGCCTCGGTCGGTAGCAGTTCGCCGCCGCCTTCGTGCACCTTGCACTTGCACATGGCACAGGTGCCGCCGCCGCCGCAGGCGGAGGGGAGGAAGATTTTCTTGCCGGCCAGTGCGCTCAGCAACGAGGTGCCGGGCTTTACCTCCAGTTCACGGTCGCCTTCGTTGATGTCCAACTTGGCAAGCCCCTGTGGGACCAGTTTCTTGGAAGCGACCATCAGCATGATCACCAGAAGCATGATGACGAACGTGAAGACGGCGACGCTTGATACAATGTAGGTTGCGTTTTCCATAATGGTCGTTTCCTCTTACAGGTTGATGCCGGCGAAGCACATGAAGGCCATGGCCATCAGCCCCGTCATGATCATAGTGATGCCGAGTCCCTTGAGGCCGTCGGGCAGGTGCGAATAGCGCAGCTTCTTTCGGATGGCAGCCATCGAAGCGATGGCCAGCAACCAGCCGATGCCTGAGCTGAAGCCGAACACGGTTGCGGGCAGCAGGGTATAGTTGCGTTCAACCATGAACAGCGACGCGCCGAGGATCGCGCAGTTAACCGTGATCAACGGCAGGAAGATACCCAGCGCGTGGTAGAGCTTCGGGAAAAACTTGTCCAGAATCATTTCTACCAGCTGCACCATCGATGCGATCGTGGCAATGAAGCAGATAAAGGTCAGGAAGCTCAGGTCGAGGTTTTCAAACGACGGGTTGATCCAAGCCAGCGCGCCGGGCGCCAACAGGAAGTGTCGGATCAGCCAGTTGGCCGGAACCGTGATGGTCAATACGAATACCACCGCGAAACCCAGGCCGATGGCGGTGTCCACCTTCTTCGAACAGGCGAGGAAGGAGCACATCCCGAGGAAGTAGGCCAGCAGGATATTTTCAATAAAGATCGATTTAACGGCAATGCTTAACAGTTCCATGGTATCTTAATCCTCCACGTACTTGTTGATGGAGCGCTGCAACCAGATAAGCAGGCCCAGAATGATGAACGCTCCCGGTGCCAGCAGCGCCAGACCGTTGCCCATGTAGTTTTCGGGAAGCAGCTTGATGCCAAACCACGAACCGAAACCAAGAAATTCACGAATCGAGGCGACAGCAATAAGGATGATGCCGTATCCAATCCCGTTTCCAAAGCCATCGAGCAAGGATGCGCCCGGAGGGTTCTGCAGGGCAAATGCTTCTGCGCGACCCATTACGATGCAGTTGGTAATGATCAGCCCGACGAATACGCTGAGCTGCTTGCTGATGTCGAAAAGGTAGGCTTTCAACACCTGGTCGGCAATGATCACAAGTGAAGCAATAACCGCCATTTCAACGATCATCCGAATGCCGCCCGGGATGATGTTGCGCAACAGCGAGATAACAAAGTTAGACAGCGTAACCACCGCGGTAAGGGCCAGCGTCATCACGATCGCTGTGTCGACCTTGACGGTTACGGCCAGCGCGGAGCAGATGCCGAGGACCTGCACGGTAATCGGGTTGTTGTCCGAGAAAGGATCCATTATTAGTTTTTTAGCAGCAGCCATGATTAGTTCCCCTTAATCTGGTTGAAGTATGAGGCATAAGCAGCAGCGTCCTTGCGGAGCAGGGCTTGAACGCCTTTGCCGGTCAGCGTTGCGCCGGAAATTCCATCAACCGCATGGTTGTTGTCTTTAGGAGCTTTTCCCTTGGCTATTATAAAGTCAGTCGCAACTCCGTCAGCATAGAGTTTTTTGCCCGTGAAATTATCCTGAAACCACTTTTTTTCGATTTCCGCACCCAGACCGGGCGTTTCGCCGTGCTTGTAGAATGTAAGGCCGGCGATCGTTTCCAAATCCGATTCCAAGGCGATGTAGCCATAAAGCATACTCCACAATCCCTTTCCGGAAATGGGGAAGGCATACTTTGAGGGTTTATCGGCCCCTTCCTCTGTCCAGGTGTAGAGCGGCATGCCGTCCGCTTCCGTTTCCGCAACATATTCTTCATAGGTTGCTTCAATTTTTTCCCGGGACCATTTCTTCTTGTCGGAAATATCGATGCCGAAGGCTTTTACGATATTCCGTTTCACGTCAAACTGTTCGTTGGATTCCTGCATGCTCTTTAGCCCTGCAGCGGTGCTGGAGAGCAATAGGCTGCAGGTCACGCAAACAACAGCTGCAAAAATCAGTGTTTTAGTATCTTCAGACATTGTTAAGAGCCCTCGCATATGCAGTTCTTTTCTTAATGTGCGACTGAACAACAAAGTGGTCGATCAGCGGTGCCATCACGTTCATGAACAGGATGGCGAGCATCGCGCCTTCAGGATAGGCCGGGTTGGCCACACGAATGAGCACCGTCAGTGCACCGATGAGGAAACCATAAATCCACTTGCCCCCATTGGTTGCCGCACAGGAAACAGGATCGGTGGCCATGAAGACGATGCCGAACAGAAATCCTCCCATTACGATGTGGTAAACAAAGGGCAGGGCAGCGTACGGATTGTCAAGCGGAAGCGTGTTGAACAGCAACCCCATGGCCGCACATCCAATAATGCCGCTGGCCATGACACGCCAAGAAGCGATTCCCGTAAGAACCAGAAAGCCGAGACCAAGCAGGATGGCAATCGCTGACGTGGAACCGATACAACCAGGAATGGTTCCGGCCGTCATGTTCCAGAGCGTGAATCCCGCGCTGTTCAGGGCTTCTACAGCAGAGCTTCCCGCGTCGGTTGCGGAAGCAATAGCCAGAGGGGTAGCTTGGGTTACAACGTCAACCTTGTCGGAAGCGACGCCCAGTAGCTTGTCCACAAACGGAACGGCATTCAATGAACCGACCCAGACGCTGTCGCCAGAAATCTGTGCCGGATAGGCAAAGAACAGGAATGCACGTGCAGTCAGGGCCGGGTTCAGGATGTTGTATCCCACTCCGCCAAAGATTTCCTTGCCGATCACCACGCCGAAGGAGATGCCGATCGCAACCTGCCACAAGGGAATGGTGGGGGGGAGCACCAACGGGAACAGCATGCCGGTTACCAGAAAACCTTCGTTGATCTCGTGCCGCCGGATAATGGCGAAGAGTACCTCCCAAAGACCGCCTACCAGATAGGAGACAAAGATGATCGGCAGCACCATGGCCGCTCCGCGCAGCAGGTCCGCAGTCAGCGTCGGCTCAATTCCATTGGCATTGTTGAACTGGTTGCCTGCATTCCATATCCCGAAAAGGATACAGGGAAGCAGGGCGTAGATCACGAAGATCATCAACCGCTTCTGGTCGATGGAGTCACGCACGTGCGGTGCGCTCGGCGTTACATCGGCCGGTGTGCGGTTAAACGTGTCGCCTGCCTCAAACAGCGGATAAAGCCGCTCGAACTTGCCACCCTTTTCAAAAAGGGGGGCAATTTTCTTATCCATTAGGTCGAACAGAAATTTCATTAGATTCCTTCCTCCTCGATTTCCTCAAGACCCTTTTTGATGATGCCGCAGACATCGGTCTTGTGCGGATCAACAAACGAGGCGAGGGCAAAGTCTTCGGGATCGGTTTCAAGGATCCCCAGCTGGACCATTTCTTCCGTATCGTGGGCCAGGGCGGCTCGTACGAGGTAGTCGGTCATGATGTTGAGCGGTTGATACCTATCCATCCATCCGGTCACTACCATGGCGCGATGGCTTCCGTGCAGGTTGGTTCCAAGCTTCCATTCGTGGGTGAAGCCCAGGAACGAAGAAAGGTTTACACGGTGCGCGCTGTATTGGAATAAGCCCGGCATCGTCCAGCCCAGCAGATGGCGGGAACGGTCTTCTTCAAGGGCGAAGAATTCCGAGCCATAGTAGCAGGCGCAGGTGTCAGCCTTGACCTTGTCGCCCCAAAGCACGTTTCCGTTGATGATTCGGATCTCACCGTCTTCAAGGGCCTGTTCAAAGAGCGATTTAAGGTTGGCTCCAACCTGAACCCGGTAATACTTGCGGGCCTCGTCCTTAACGGCGGGCCCCGCAAGAGCAATGGTCTTCGTACGGGGAAGCTCACCGGTTTTGAGCAGTTTTCCGATAAGGATGACATCCTGGGCACGGATCGTATAGACCGTATCGCCCGGAAGAATCGGGTTGATGCGGTTGATATGCACACTCGTGTTTCCTGAAGGATGCTTGCCGCTGAAGGTGTGGCTTTCGGCATTCTCGAAGTTTTCGACGTCCGATCCTGCTGATTTGCAAAGGTGGACCTTTCCTTCGGTCAGTTTCGCCAGCGCATCAATACCCAGTTGGAAGGCCGATTCGTCTCCCTTGAGCACCAGGCCGAAATCCGCCTGGAAGGGGGCCGAGTTCGCCGCGTTGATGAACACGGCTTTGGGGGCGGTATCCGGATCGGCTATCTTGGAAAACGGGCGTTGCTTGATCAGCGGCCAAAGGCCGCAATCCAGCAGGTGCTCCGCTACCTGTTCGCGGGAAAGCTGCTTGAGTGACGCCCGGTCGTAGGAATCAAACGTTACACTTTCTTCTTCGGCCGCGCGCTCAATCAGGATTTCCATCGGGAAGCGGCGTGCCCCGAGGTTTATGGCTTTTACCGTTCCTCCGCAAGGGGAGCGGAAAACCATGCGCTCGTTCTTCTTGTTTTCAAACAGTACGTCGCCACGCTTTACGGTATCGCCTGCCTGAACCTTGAGGCGAGGCTTGATCCCTTCGAATTCCGAAGGATAAACCGCGAAAAGCTGTTGGTTCGCGTATTCTTCGATTTCGGCCTTTGGTTTACCTAAGACCTTTACATCGAAGCCTTTTTTAATCTTGAAGTTGGCCAAGACGGGCTCCTCTTTAGGTTTTTATATGCATTAATGGGTATCTCTATACCGATTCATAACTATCGTTAAAAGCATAAATGATTATAAATTGACTCACCTATGCAGCTGGTCAGATGAGTTGTACCATAAGCTAGCTTGCCGCAAGGTGTTTGTCCAATACGGGTTTCATTGTTTTGTTTAAAAAAGCGTCCCAGGTCGCTCTCAACTCCGGCCAGGCTGCCAGAAGGGCAGAGGACTCATCCAATAGCGAATAGATACATTCGATAGGGTTTTCCGGGGCATTGCGCGTAGCGGTGATGGCCGTCGTTTTGCCGCGTTTGTTATCGGTGCCGAGGGTTTTTCCTGAAATCTCTTCGTTGCCGGAGGCGTCGAGTACGTCGTCTGCAAGCTGGTAGGCGGTTCCGAGAATAAAACCGGATTCCCGAAGGGCGTCGGCCTGTTCTTTGGAGCCGTTGCCTGCGGCCACGGCTGCAAAGGCAAACAGCGATCCGGTCTTGGCGCGCGCGATTTGTTCGCACTCTTTCCATGTTCCGGGCGTGCCGCGAAGCACCAGTTCCTGTTCGACTTCCGATCTGCAAACGTTTGTCGACATATCGATCAATTCCTCCAGCAGGTCCTTACGGTCGACGTTGATCAACAACTTCAAGGCATTGAAGACCAGCAGGTCGCCAAAGAGAATCGCTCCGTTGACCCCATACTTTTTCCAGAAAGTGGGGGCGCCGCGCCGAAGGATGCCGCCATCGATGACATCGTCATGCAGCAGGCTGGCGCCATGGATGATATCCACGGCCGCGGCGGCATTGATGAGCGTCTGCTCCTCCACGCCGTTTGGGACGCCAATGGACAACACCAGTCGGGAACGAAGCATTTTTCCGTTTCCGAGCAGGTTTTTGTTTCCGGGTAGAAGTTTGGAAAGGTTGGTGGTCGTGAGGCAATCGAGCATCGTTGATTGCACTTTCTTCAGTTGCTCATCGAGCCGTTTTTTATCCGTTTGCATTGCCTATTTAATGCAGACCCGATTCCCCTTTGTCAATCGCCCTAGTGCACCGGATTGATGAGCTCGCGGCTCCTGTTTTCGATGGGGTGGTAAAATTGTCGAATATTCCATCGATGGCGATGCCTCGGACAAATAATCAGGTTGATGGATTGCATTCTGCGGATGCGTCGCTAATCAATAGATGCCCCATGAACGAAACCGATTCAACAGAGCGTTGGAAATGGCAGGTCGCCAACCGCATCAGTACGCCAGAAGAGCTGGATGCTTATATCCATCTCGCCGTTGAAGAGCGGTCGGCGTTCAATGGAGAAATACCACTGTCCTTTGCCGTAACGCCGCACTATGCGCGCTTACTGGAAAACGATGCCCTCCGACGCACCGTAATTCCAACCCCGCAGGAAAACAATACCGGAACCGGCGAGCTGGTCGATCCGCTGGGCGAGGAAAATCATCGGGCCACGCCGCATCTCATCCATACCTACCCAGACAAGGTGCTCTTCCTCGTCACGACCTTTTGCGCGACCTATTGCCGCTATTGTACCCGTTCGCGCATGGTCGGCAAAAGTCCGGTCGACTTTCGTGTCCTGGAAGAAAGCTTTATCTATATAGAGCAGCATCCCGAGATCCGAGATGTCCTCATTTCCGGCGGCGATCCGTTGACCATGACCGATAGCGTACTGGATGAGCTGCTTGCGCGAATCCGTTCCATTCCGCATGTGCGCATGGTTCGGATCGGGTCAAAGGTGCCGGTGGTGTTGCCGATGCGTATCACCGATGGGTTGTGCAATATTCTGCGCAAGCATCGTGTCTGGCTCAGCCTGCATTTCATCCATGCGGCCGAGTTGTCGCCGGAAACCCGCGAAGCCTGTCGAAGGCTTTCCGATCATGGTATCGGTATGGTGAGCCAGACTGTTTTGCTGAAAGGCATCAACGACGACACAAAAACATTGATCGATCTCTTCTACGGTTTGCTCGAAATCAACGTGAAACCCTACTATCTGCTGCAATGCGATCCCGTTCGCGGTTCGGCCCATTTTCGCACCTCGGTGGAAAAGGGGATCGAGCTGATTCGGTCATTGCACGGCAGGATATCCGGCCTCGCTGTGCCGCAATATGTCATCGATGCCCCCGGCGGTGGAGGAAAGGTGCCGTTGCTTGGAACCGAACAGATCCGGCGCGATGGCGATGATGTCGTCATCATCAACTATGAAGGCCGCGAATACCGCTACCCCGATCCGGTCTCTCCCTGATTTCTTGCTTTGACCGGGCCATTCTGTCGCAGGCAGTGGGCGCTAATGACACGGATGATGGTCACATAAAGCTGAAAAACATCGAAAATCGGCGTTTTTTGCGTTGGCACGGTCGGTGCATTAAACGAGTTGAAACAGGAGGAGCATCATGGATCTATCGAAGACTACCCAGAAGGTGCAGGAAGCGTTGCAGCAGGCGCAGGTGAAGGCGTTGCGGTATGGCCATCAGGAAGTGGATGCCGAGCATGTATTGTTTGCTTTGCTCGATCAAGAAGGCGGTTTGGTGCCGCGCTTGATCGAAAGTGTCGGAGCCTCGGTCCCGGTGGTTCGTGCCCGTACCGAACAGGAACTGGAAAAGCGTCCGCGCGTCGAAGGGGCGACCGAGGCCGGCAAGGTCTACATCACCCAGCGGCTCAACCAATCGCTTGTGAAGGCGGGCGATGAAGCCAAACGCTTGAAGGACGAGTTTATCTCCGTTGAGCACTTGTTGCTGGTGTTTGCCGATGAATTGAAATTCCTAAAAGAGAACGGGGTGGAACGCAAGGCTGTGCTGGAGGCGCTGAAGAAGGTGCGCGGAAACCAGCGCGTGACCTCGGATAACCCGGAAGGACAGTACGAGGCGTTGCAGAAGTACGGGATGGACCTGGTCGATGCCGCCCGCTCGGGCAAGCTTGATCCGGTCATTGGGCGTGATGCCGAAATCCGATCCGTAATCCGAATTCTTTCGCGTAAGACCAAGAACAATCCAGTGCTCATCGGCGAGCCGGGCGTCGGTAAAACCGCGATCGTGGAAGGGCTGGCGCAGCGTATTGTGCGCGGCGATGTTCCGGAGGGCTTGAAGGAAAAGTCGATCTGGGCGTTGGATATGACAGCGTTGATGGCGGGTGCCAAATATCGCGGCGAATTTGAAGAGCGGCTCAAGGCGGTGCTGCACGAAATCAAGGCTTCGGAAGGACGCATTATCCTGTTCATCGACGAGCTGCATACCATCGTAGGCGCCGGCAAGACGGAGGGATCCTCGGATGCCGGCAACATGCTCAAGCCCATGCTGGCTCGCGGCGAGCTGCACTGCATCGGTGCGACGACGCTCGACGAACACCGCAAGCACATTGAAAAGGATGCCGCGCTGGAACGGCGCTTCCAGCCAGTGGTGGTGGATGTGCCGAGTGTGGAGGACACGATTTCCATCCTGCGTGGTCTGAAGGAGCGTTTCGAGGTGCACCATGGGGTCCGCATCCAGGATACTGCACTGGTGTCCGCGGCCGTCCTCTCTGACCGCTATATTTCCGACCGCTTTCTGCCCGACAAGGCCATCGACCTGATGGACGAGGCGTGCGCTACGATTCGTACCGAGATCGATTCGATGCCGGCGGAGCTGGATGAAATCACCCGCAAGGTGATGCGGCTGGAAATTGAGGAAACCGCATTGAAGAAGGAAAAGGACAAGGCCAGTCAGGAGCGGCTTGAAGATCTGAGAAGGGAACTGGCCGATCTTCGGGCCGATGCCGGTGCGATGAAAGCGCAGTGGGAAAGCGAAAAGAGCGGCATTGAAAAGGTGCGCGAACTGCGCGAGGGGCTGGAACTTGCCAAGGCCGAAGCGGAAAAGGCCGAGCGGCAATATGATTTGGAACGCGTGGCCAAGTTGCGGCACGGAACGATACCGGATATCGAGAAAAAACTGGCCGAGGCGGAAGCCGTCATGGCGGAACGGGATTCTGCAACGCTATTGCGCGAAGAAGTGACCGAGGAGGAGATCGCCGAAGTCATTTCGCGCTGGGCGGGCATTCCGCTAACCAAGCTGTTGGAAGGTGAACGGGAAAAGCTGCTCAAGCTCGACGAGGTGCTGCATGAGCGGGTGATCGGGCAGGACGAGGCAGTACAGGCCGTGGCCGATGCCGTCTTGCGTTCGCGCGCCGGCATCCAAAATCCGAACCGTCCCATCGGATCGTTCCTGTTTCTTGGTCCAACCGGTGTCGGCAAGACCGAGCTGGCCCGCACACTGGCTTGGGAATTGTTCGACTCGGAAAGCAACATGGTCCGGATCGACATGAGCGAATACATGGAAAAGCACACCGTTTCGCGTTTGGTCGGTGCTCCTCCCGGCTATGTCGGTTTCGAGGAGGGCGGCCAGTTGACCGAGGCCGTCCGGCGCAAACCCTATTCCGTGATCCTGCTCGACGAGATCGAGAAGGCGCATGCCGATGTATTCAACGTCCTGTTGCAGGTTCTGGAAGACGGTCGACTGACCGACTCGCACGGTCGAACCGTGAATTTCAAGAACACGATAGTCATCATGACGAGCAATATTGGATCGACCCACTTATTGGACGGTATCGATGGAGAGGGCCATATCAGCGAAGGGGCCCGCGATAAGGTCATGCAAATGCTTCGATCCCAGTTCCGGCCGGAATTCCTCAACCGGGTTGATGAAACAGTCTTGTTCAAGCCGCTAACCTTGACGGAAATCACGGGTGTTGTGGAACTACTGGTGCAGGATCTTCGACAGCGTCTCGCGCAGCAAGGTATCGCCCTGGAGATCGATAAGACCGCCGAAGAATATATTGCCAGGGAGGGGTACGATCCTGTTTACGGTGCCCGTCCACTTAAGCGTTTCATCCAGCAACAACTGGAAACCCCCATTTCACGCATGATCATCGCGGGGAAATTGACCGAAAATTCGACTGTGCAAGCGGTGCTGGAACGAGGGCAACTGCGTTTGGAATGATATCCCAACCATGCCTCCATAAAAGTTAGTAAAAAATACTAGTGAGCGATTGACATTCTCTCCATCATAAATACTATGAATGGGTTATGAAGGTCTGCAGGCTAGTGTGGCGCTGGTAGGAGGTCGTGTTATGTTGAGGACGTTGAGAATCGTGGGAATTGTTGTTTTTGCCCTGATGCTGGGTTATGCCGCCAACACGCTGTATAAGATGTATGCAGCAGGCAGTCTATTAGAGCAATACAACAGTGATCGCAAGGCAGGCATTACGCTGATGGTGTTGTCTGTGTTTGCCCTCGGAGCATTGGGGGCGTTCGAGTTCCGGGGCCTGAAAAATCGGCAACAGTATCGCTACGGTCAGCGTCGCTACATGGATGGGGAACCGGGGAAGAGAGCGGTTGAAGTACCTTCCAATATTTATTCAGCTCCGCAATCGGTTGACGAGTGGCAGGGCCACAGGGTGTCCCGCGGCAAGCCTCGCCACAGACAGAAACCGCTTCCAGAGATGCATGAAGTCTGGTTGAAGGTGTTGCGGATTCTCAGCATGGTTCTACCCCTTCTTTATTTTGTGGGTTTTTTAGTGCTGTACAGCAAGGGAATGGCTCCCAATGGATATGGCTGGTTGTACCCGGCCATAGGAGCCAGCTATGTCTTGATTGCGGTGATAGCCGCCTTTGGTATCTTGCGGCGGAAGCCTTGGGGGCTGTCGGTTGGTTACGTGCTTGCCATCCTCAATTTGGTCTTTTTCCCCGTTGGAACCGCCATTGGCTTGCTACTGCTTGTGAGTTTGGTAGGAGCCTCTTCCGCCCTCGTGCAACCGTCTTCCCGCTCGCGGAAGAGAACGCACAGCTTTGTCTAGCTTCTGCTTCGGGCGGCATCAAACTGCACCGTAATCCTGTCGGATGGCGGCTTATCCATTAGGCTGAACAGCAAGATGCAGGCAATCGAGATCGCGAAGCCGGGGACAATCTCGTATAGCTCGAAGATTCCGCCCTGTCTTGCACCCCATAGCAAAACGGTTGCTCCGCCTCCGATACTTCCTGCAATTGCCCCGTTGAGGGTCATCTGCTTCCAATAGAGCGACATTAGAATGAGCGGCCCAAAGGTGGCCCTAAATCCGGCCCAGGCATAG
>JBNKSB010000076.1:0-3589 GCA_050297095.1 Pontiella sp.
GGGTCGACTGCACTTTCCTCGGTTCCATTCCCATGGGAGCCGGTCTCTCCAGTTCCGCGGCATTGGAAGTTGCGACGGCCTATGCCGTACTGAGCTACACCGGCAAGGAAATCGACAAGATCGACATTGCCAAGATCGGCCAGCGGGCAGAACACGAATTCGCTGGATGCAGCTGCGGTTTGCTCGACCAGTTCTCCAGCATCTACGGCATCCATCACGGCCTGATCCATTCGGACTTCCGCTCGCTCGAAACCTACCCGGTCAAACTGCCCGATGACGTCGTGTTCCTGATGATCAACCCGCACGTGAAACACGCACTGGCCGAATCCCCTTACAATGCCCGCCGCCAAAGTTGCGAAAAGGCCGCCGCCCAGTTGAACGAGCTGGTCGATTACGAAGTGACCGCCCTGCGCGACATCAAATTCGAGGACTTTGAAGCCAACAAGGGAAAGATCGATCCCGAAGCCGCGCAGCGGGCCACGCATGTGGTCGGTGAAATCCACCGCGTGGAAGAAGGCGTAAAACTCCTCCAGGCCGGTGAGCTGAAAGCCTTCGGCCAGTTTCTTTACGACTCGCACGAAACCTCCCGCACCGCCTTTGAGAATTCCTGCGAAGAGCTGGATATCGTAGTCGAAGCCGCCCGCGAAGCCGGCGCCCTCGGGGCCCGCCTGTCCGGCGGTGGCTGGGGCGGAAGCGCCGTTGCACTGGTGCACGCCAAGGATGCGGACGCCATCTGCGAAAAGATCATCGAAATCTGCAAGACCAAGGGCCTGCACCCCACGGCGGAAACCATTATTCCGTCCGCCGGCGCAACCATTGTCAAATAACCTGAATAGAGAGATGTTGCCATGAAAGTACTCGTTGCCGGCGGTGCCGGATATATCGGAAGCGTAACAACGGAAATGCTCTGCGATGAAGGGCACGATGTAGTAGTGTTCGACAGTCTGGAACGCGGATACCAACCGGCCGTCGACCCCCGCGCAAAATTCCTGCAAGGCGACCTGCGTTACAAGGAAGACATCAAAAGTGCCCTGCTTTCAGAGCGCCCGGATGCCGTCATCCATTTCGCCGCCTATATCGAAGTTGGCGAATCGATGAAGGAACCGATGCCGTTTTACGAAAACAACGTCAGCGGCTCGCTCAACCTGATGACGGCCATGGTCGAGTCCGGCTGCAAGAAGCTGATCTTCTCTTCCACCTGCGCCACCTACGGAACCCCCGAGCGCATTCCGATGGACGAAACCCTGCCGCAAAAACCAGAGTCCGTCTACGGCGACTCCAAACTGCTCTGCGAGCATATCTTTAAGTGGGGTCAGGAAATCCATGGCATCGAGTGCGTTTTCCTTCGCTACTTCAACGCCTGCGGCGCAACCGCGAAATACGGTGAAGCGCACACTCCGGAAAGCCATCTTATTCCGCTGGTGCTGCAGGTGGCGCTCGGCAAGCGTGAAAAAGTCTTCATTTTCGGGGAGGACTACGAAACCCGCGACGGCACCTGCGTACGCGACTATATCCACATCAAGGATCTCGCCCAGGCGCACATCCTGGCCCTCAAATCCGGCATCTCCGGCGCGTTCAACCTCGGCAACGGCGACGGCTACACGGTCAAGGAAGTCATTGATGTCTGCCGCGAAGTAACCGGACATCCGATTCCGGCCGAATCCCAGCCCCGCCGCCCGGGCGACTGCACCGCGCTCGTCGCCGATGCCACCAAGGCCAAGACCGTCCTCGGATGGGATCCGCAACACGCCGACCTCAAGGAAATTGTGCAAAGCGCGTGGGACTGGCACCAAGCCCACCCCAACGGCTACCAAGATTCGTAGTCCCGCCGTAAAGCGGTCCTACACGCAAAAGCCCCGCTCCAAGCGGGGCTTTTTTTCGTTTAGCGCGCCAGTGCCGCAACGTCGGCGCCGGAAGGTTGCTGGAAGACGCGTAGGCCAAACTCGGGAATCGCAGCCAGAATATGGTCGAAAATATCGGACTGGATCGCCTCGTAGTTCGCCCACACCTTGTCGGAACTGAAGACGTAGATCTCGATCGGCAGCCCCTGCGGCGTGGGCTGGAGATGGCGAACCAGAAAGGTCATCTCCTTGTGGATCTTCGGGTGGTTGCGGAGATAGTGGATCAGATAGGCGCGGAAGATTCCGAGATTGGTCTGGCGGCGCCCGTTCACGACGGTGGCGGAAAGGTCGAGCTTCTTTTCGGCGTTCTCGGCGTCGATTTCCTCCTGGGTCTTGGCCACATACTCCTTCAAAAGCGCCATGGACTTGAACTTTTCAAGCATGGGTTCGTCGGCAAACTTCACCGTATTCATGTCGATGCAAATATTGCGTTTGATGCGGCGGCCGCCGGATTCGCTCATGCCGCGCCAGTTCTTGAAGGAGTCGGAAATGAGCGCATAGGTGGGGATGGTGCTGATGGTCTTGTCCCAGTTGCGCACCTTGACGGTGTTGACGGCGACCTCGATCACATCGCCGTCGGCTCCGTATTTCGGCATCTCGATCCAATCGCCCTCTCGTACCATATCGTTCGCGCCCAGCTGGATGCCGGCCACGAAGCCGAGGATGGTATCCTTGAAAACGAGCATGGTGACGGCGGTCAATCCGCCCATCAACCCGAATAATTTCCAGGGCGATTTATCGAGCAGCACCGAGATGATGAAGATGCCCGCAAAAAGGTACAGGATAATCAGCAGCGCCTGAAACAACGGACGGATCGGCTTGCGGCTGGCCGCGCCGTTGCGGTGGTAAATATCGGAAAACGCATTGAGAAAGGCTTCAATCGACCGGGCGGCCACCAGAATGATCAGCGCAAACAGGATGCGCTTCAACAAAGCAAATCCACCTGGAAGCGTGCGCTCTAGACAGACCAGTATGAACGTGAGCGGTATCAGCCGGAGAATCCGGTGAAACACGCGTGCCTCCATCAAGGCATCGTCCCATTGGTTCGAGGTCTTGATCGTAACCCGGTGGATCAGACCGAGCAGATAGTTGCGCAGAACCCAGTATACGATTCCGGCTCCGACAACAATCAGGAGCATCAGAGCCACCATGGACAGCTCGCCCGCTGATTCCTTTCCGACCCCCAAGGCCACCAACGCTTCATACACCAAGTTTTCGATCATTAAAACCTCCTGATTAAAACCACCATTCTAACGAACGATCCCATGAAATACCACCTGCATTTAATTGGTTCCACGATCGGCATCCTGTAGAAATGGAACACATCATTTCAGGAGATTGCATGAAACTCGACCCAACCCAAATGGCGGACTGGCAGATTGCCGAAGCGGCGGAACAGCATATTCTACCCATTGAAGCCATCGGCGAAAAACTAGGACTCCAGAAGGACGAACTGGTCCTGCGGGGGCGCAACGTAGCCAAGATCGACTACACCAAAACCTGGCAGCGCGTGAAAGATGCTCCGGCAGGGAAATACGTCGATGTCACCGCCATCACCCCCACCCCGCTCGGTGAAGGAAAAACCACCACCACGATGGGGCTTGTCGAAGGCCTCGGAAAGATAGGGAAAAGACCGATCGGCGCCATCCGGCAACCCAGTGGAGGGCCGACCTTCAACATCAAGGGAT
>JBNKSB010000077.1:0-8163 GCA_050297095.1 Pontiella sp.
GGCGATTCGATCCAGACCAGGGCCGGCTTCTGCTTTTCGATCTCGGCATAGTTGGCCGGATCGCTGAGGTCGACATAGCTGATGGTTACGCCGAACTTTTTGAAGACCTTGTCGTAGATGCGGTAGGTGCATCCATAGATGTTTTCCTCAGCCACCACGTGGTCGCCGGCGGAGAGGGTGGAGATCACGGCGGTGACGGCCGCCATGCCGCTGCCGAAAACCGTGGCATATTTCGCCTGTTCCAGATGGGCGAGCGTGGCACCGAGCCGGTCAAAGGCCGGGTTGCCGGACCGGGTGTAGTCGTAGCCGCGCGTTTGGCCGGGTTCGAGCTGGGCGAAGGTGGAGGTCAGGTAGACCGGCGGGATCACCGCGCCGGTTTCCTTGTCCGGCTCCTGTCCGATGTGGATGGCTGCTGTATCGAATTTCATAATAATACCTACCCGATCATATATTGGGTAATTGAGGCAAAAAGGTAGCGCGTCCGGACGGGTTCGTCAAACCCGGCTTAGCGCTCGAAATAGGTATATCCGCGCATGCCGTCTTCGAAGGCTTCCATGATGTGGCGGCGATCTTTGGGGGCGATCCGTTCATTGCGCACGGCTTCTTCGGCCAACTTGCGGATGCGGCGGATCATGCGTTTGGGATCGTATTCGACGTAGCTAAGCACATCGGCCACGGAGTCGCCTTCCAGCTCGCGGGTATAGCGTAGGTTGCCATCGGTGTCGACCTCGACGGTGGCTACGTTGGTGTCGCCCAGCAGGTTGTGCAGGTCACCGAGGGTTTCCTGATAGGCGCCGACCAGAAAGACGCCGAGATAGTATTCCTCGTCGGTCAGATTGTGCAGCTGTAACGTGTCGCGCGTGGTGTGCTGTCCAACAAAATGGTCGATTTTTCCGTCGCAGTCGCAGGTGATGTCGGCCAGCACCACTTCGCGGGTTGGCCGTTCGTTGAGCCGATGGATCGGCATGACCGGGAAGAGTTGGTCAATGGCCCACACATCGGGGAGGGACTGGAAGAGACTGAAGTTTCCGTAGTAGATATCGGCGAGCATGGATGGGAGCTTCCGGAGTTCCTCCGGCACGAATTCCATTTCGCGGGTCAGGGCGCAGATGCGCGTGACAATGTGCCAGAAGATTTCGCCGGCCAACGCGCGTTCGCGCAGGCTCATCGACCCGCGTTTGAAGCGCTGGTGGATTTCGTCGCGGTAGTAAAAGGCGTCATGGTAGCACTCCTGCGCATTCTGGGCTTCGAGTACTCCGACGACTGCCATGAGGTTTTGCAACAATTCGTGGGCGTTTTCGTCCAATTGTTTCGGCAACTCACTGATCTCGAACCGGCTCTCGTCGAGAATGTCGAAGAGCAGCACGGAATAGTAGGCCACGGTCGCACGCCCGGATTCCGTGACAATGTTCGGATGTAGAATGCCCGCTTCGTCGAGTGTGCTGACCATGTTTTCCACGATGGCCGCACAATATTCATCCAGACCATAGTTGCGGCTTGAGGAGGTGTCGGCGTGCGATCCGTCGTAGTCGACCGCCAAGCCGCCGCCAAGGTCGATGATGCCCATGGGCGCGCCTTCGTTCACCAGACCGATATAGACGCGGCAGGCTTCCACCACGGCTTCTCGGATGTCGCGGATGTTGGGTATCTGGGAGCCGACGTGGTAGTGGAGCAGTTGCAGGCAGTCAAGCATCTCCTCATCGCGCAACGTATCGACGAGATCGCATACCTGCGACGGATTGAGCCCAAAGACACTGCGTTCGCCGCCGGATTCGTTCCAGTGTCCGGAGGCCTGGGTTGAAAGTTTGAGGCGCACACCGATGATGGGCTTGATATCGAGCTTCCGGGAACGTTCGATGATGAGCTCCAACTCGCCGGGGTTTTCCACCACGAAGACGCACTGTAGACCCATTTTGCAGGCATAGAGCCCCAAGTTGACAAATTCTTCATCCTTGTAGCCATTGCAGATCAAATAGGCTTCCGGATCGTGCATGTACGAAAGGGCGGCAATCAGCTCCGGCTTGCTGCCGGCTTCGAGCCCGTGATGGTAGCGTGCGCCGAAATCCGAGATCTCTTCGAGTACCTGCTGCTGTTGGTTGACCTTGATGGGGTAGACGCCGCGATAGTGGCCTTTGTATTCAAAATCCGAGATGACCTTGGCAAAGCTCTCGTGCAGTTGCTTGATGCGCGAATCGAGAATATCGGAAAAGCGTAGCAGCACGGGCATGTCCAGTCCGCGGTCCAGCAGGCCGTCGACGATCTTGCGCAGGCTGACGCCGGTGCCGTTGCCGTGCGGGTGGACAATCACTTCGCCGGCATCCGACGCGCTGAAATAGTCCGAGCCCCAGTTGTTGATGCCGTAGATTTCCGCCGACTGTTCGACCGACCAATCTGTACCGTTGTTGTTCAAGGGAGCCCGTATAGGGCCTACGTGTTTTTAATGAAAGTTATTTTTTCCGAAAAAGCGGAAACGTCATGCAAAAAGGGTGGGCGTTTTCGCCGAAAGCACCGCGGCCGGACCGACGGGCCGTCCCCGCCAATCATTGGCATATGGCAATTGAGTGTGCTAAAGATTTGCCTTTTTGGCGGTTATCATGGAAGTTTCGCCGCAATTATTTGGAGTTTGTTCGATGAAGTATGTGGTATTGGTTGGCGACGGCATGGGGGACTATCCCGTCGAAGCCCTTGGTGGCAGGACGCCTTTGCAGGCGGCGAAGGTCCCAACGATTGGAAAAATTGCGGCGCTGGGAGAAACCCGTTTGGTTCAGACCGTTCCGGAAGGTATGCCGCCTGGAAGCGATGTGGTCAACCTGGCCTTGCTTGGATACGACGCGGCGAAGAACTATACCGGCCGCGCACCGATCGAGGCCGCCGGCGCCGAAATCCCGATGACCCCGCAGGATGTGGCATTCCGCTGCAATCTGGTGACGGTCGTCGACTGCGTGATGGATGATTATTCCGCCGGACACATTACCACCGAAGAGGGCCGGGCGCTTATTGCTTCGGTCCAGGAAAAGCTGGGACACGAAGGGCTGACTTTCCATCCCGGCGTGCAGTATCGCCACCTGCTGGTGTGGGATGGCGGCCCGGCGGAATGCGATTGTATGCCGCCGCATGAAATTGCCGACAAGCCGGCGGGGGAGCATCTCCCGAAGGGCAAGCGGCAGGATGAGGTCCGCGAGTTGATGGAATTGAGCAAAGCGGTATTCGCGGACCATCCGGTAAACCAAAAGCGTATTGCGGAAGGAAAAAAGCCCGCAACGCAAATCTGGCTGTGGGGGCAGGGGAATGCCATGCAGCTGGAGTCGTACAAGACCCTCTATGGGCTGGGCGGTGGAGTGATCTCCGCGGTTGACCTGTTGAAGGGCATTGCAAAACTGGCCGGTTTGGAGGCGCCCGATGTCGAAGGCGCGACCGGCTTCCTGGATACAAACTATCCGGGTAAGGTAGACGCGGCGCTGGAAATACTCGAGCGGGAAGACTTTGTCTTTATCCATATCGAAGCGCCGGATGAATGCGGGCACATGGGTGACGCACAGAAAAAAACGTTCGCGATCGAAGAGTTCGATGCAAAGGTTTGCGCGCCGGTTCTCCAATGGTTGGAAGAACGCGGCGAGGCATACACGTTGATGCTGTGTACCGATCACCGCACGCCGGTAGCCCTGAAGGGGCACACCGCCGAGCCCGTTCCCATGACGGTCATGAAAGGACCCGTGGGAGAAGCAGACGCGCAGGCTGCGTTCGATGAAGAAGTGAACGGAGGGTCCGTTCAATGCATGGCCTGCGAATGGATACAGGAAATACTTTCGCGGCAAGCCGCTGAATAACGAAGATCGAATTCAGAATGACGAAAGCAAAAACAGGCAGCTGCGGAGGGCTTACAGAAGGAATTATACATTGAGCCTAATCAAGAAGATCGCTTCCGCGTTCGGTAAGAAGGACGTGCCGAAAAAGAAGGAAGCCCCGAAACAAAAGAAGCAATCGTCCACACAGAACAAGAAAAAGACGGTTAAGCCCCATCAGGAAGAGTGGCGGCCCGGGCAAAAAAAGACCCCGCGCAAGCCGAAGCCGGAAGGGCAAAAGGGCGGCCCGACGCGGCGGAAGAAAGCCCCGGGAAAAGCGGGAGAGCAGGAAGATAAACCGCAGGGTGAGCGAAAGCCTCGCCGCCGGAAACCCCAGGGGGAAGGGCAGGGCGAACGCAAGCCACGAAAACAAGGCGAACGCAAACCGCGGCCGCAAGGCGAGCGGAAACCGCGGCCAAGACCCGCTCCAAAACCGCCGGTTGACGACACGCCGTGGGATCCGTCTGAATTCAAGGTGGAGCCAGCGGAAGGAAAAATCCGTTTCCACGATCTCGATCTGCATCCCAGGCTGATGCGCAGCATTCATGCGCTTGGATGGCAGTATGCCACGCCGATCCAGGGTGAGATCCTTCCCGGAACGTTGAAAGGCAAGGACATGGCTGGCCGCGCCCAGACCGGTACCGGCAAGACCGCAGCCTTCCTGATTTCGATTATCAACCACTGTCTGAAAAACCCGCTCGAAAAACAGAGTACCGCCAGTCCTCGTGCGCTGATCATTGCGCCGACGCGCGAGCTTGCCATGCAGATCGCGGAAGATTCAGCGGGCCTCAACAAGTTCACCGGGCTGCGCACCGTCGTGCTTTATGGCGGCATGGACTACAACAAGCAGCAGCGCGAACTGGAAGATGGGCCGGTGGATATCGTGGTGGCCACGCCGGGCCGCTTGCTCGATTTCGAGAGCAAGAATGTGGTCCGCCTGCGCTATGTGGAAATCATGGTGATCGACGAAGCCGACCGCATGCTCGACATGGGTTTTATTCCCGATGTGCGCCGCATCATCTACAAGACCCCGCCGAAGGAAAAGCGTCAGACCGTGCTCTTCAGCGCCACCCTGACCGACGAGGTCATGCGGCTGGCTGCGGCCTGGATGATCGATCCCGAGCGCGTCGATATCGAACCAGAACAGGTCGCTGTCGATACCGTAGAGCAGAAGGTCTTCATCGTCACCGACGACCAGAAGTTCCAGCTCCTCTACAATATTATCAAGCACGATCAGCCTGAACGCATCATCATCTTCACCAACCGACGCGATCAGGCCGAGCGCCTCTCCGAAGATCTCGACCGCTACGGCCACAAGTGCGAGATGCTGTCCGGCGCCGTCACACAGAAAAAGCGTATGCGCATTCTGGAAGATTTCAAGGCCGGTAAGGTAACTGTATTGGTGGCCACCGATGTCGCCGGCCGCGGGATTCATGTCGAAGGCGTCAGTCATGTGGTCAACTTCAATATTCCTGAAAACCCGGATGACTATGTTCACCGCATTGGCCGTACCGGCCGTGCCGGCGCCACTGGGCAGTCGATCACCTTTGCCTGCGAGATGGAATCGTTCGAACTTCCGAAGATCGAGGAGTTGCTGGGTATGGAACTGAAATGCACCATGCCCCCGGAAGAGCTGTTCGAGGAATTGCCTTCAGCCCCGCCTCGCAAGCGCAAGCCGCGTTCGGGCGGTCCGCGTCAAGGTGGCCGTCAGGGTGGACATCGTCCGCACGGAGACCACAAGCGCCCCGGCGGCGGTCAGCGCCGAAGCAACGGAGGCAATCGCCCGCCGCGAAACCGACCATCGGGCAACTAGCCACGAAAAGCCGCCAAGCTTATGCCGGGCGGCTTTTTTTTGTCTATCAGGCGTTCAGAAGACTCGTCCGGGGCGACGGTGGTGAAACGGGCTGCGGCGTTTGCGGGGCTTTTCGTGTGTTGCTTCAGGAGGGGATACTGTTGTTTCCAGTTGTTCCTCCTCTTGTTCCATCTGCCCGTCGGGGTGATCTTCTCCTTTCATAGAGTCGTCTGGCGTTCCCAGCGTAAGGGCACCGAACCCCTTCAGCGCGTCGCCGGCGAAGCCCGTTGTACCGGAGACCGCACCAATAAGGATGTCGTAGATGGTGGTCCCGATTTCGGAGAGGGCTCCCGCGAAGCTGGTGCCGCCCTTGTCCTTCCCGATATCACTCATCTCGATATCGGGAAGCGGAATAGGAAGCGATGGAGCAATCGAAAGTTTGGCCTTTGCCAAGCCATCCTTCACCAGCAGGTGGTCGATAATTACCTTTTGACCCTCGTTGTTTTTTTCGTTCGTTTGATTCTCGATCGCCGTGGATTCGGCATCGGTTGTTTCTTCGGTCTTGCCTGTTGCCCTTTCGATTTCCAACTGCATGGCTTTAAGGTTGTCGGTGGTGACCCGGCGTTCATAGGCAATGCGTGGTGTGTCGATAAGGACGTCGCGAATCAACAACACGTCGGACTGAAGCGTATCCGGATCGACATCGAGCTTGAAGCAATCAAGCTTGATCAGGTTTGGATTGGCGTAGCCAGGCGGATTCCCCACGCTCAGGTTGTCGATCTGCAGGCGTCCTTCGAGCGGAGTGAGCGTAAGCTGGCGGAAAGCCAATAGTTTAAGCGGGCCGCCTTCCATCCGTTCCTTGGCGGCTTCCGTTTGGTTTGTTGCTACAATCTTCATTTTGGCCAACGGATTCAGTTTCCCTAGGGACAGGTCTTCCATCGGATTAAGTTTTTGAAGTTCGGAGATATCAAGCGCCCATGCTGCCGGTTCGTTGGTCACAGCGGGAAGGGTCAAATTAATCGCGAAGTTCGTTACAACCAGGGAATGCAACACTACCGGCTGCTCGGAGAGCGGGGTGGGCTCCGGCCCTTCTCCGGTTTGTGGGGCAGGCTCCTGGGTGGGGGCTCCTGTCTCCGCCCCCTCCGGCGGTACGAAGTCCATCAGTTGTGTTTGCAGATCGGCCACATTGCCGCTGGTTTCGGTCTGTTCAAGATTGATTTCTGGCGACTCGACCAGGATCTTCTGGATATTGATCTGCCCGGAATAGATGGATGCCGGGTCGATGGACATATCGATGTTGGCCAGATGAAACAGGTTGCTGGCGGTATATCCCTCCACGTTTGGAACGCTGATGCCCTGGATCTGTATGCGGCCGGCAACCAGCTTAACCGAGATGGCTTCAATGCCAGCCAACGTGCGTGGCTTTGCAGGAGCGTTGCTTGCGGTGCAGTCGAGCAACTTGATCCGGATATCGTCCACCAGCAGGTTGTGCAGGTCTATAGGGGGCGGTATGGAGTCCGTTTCTTCAACAACCGGTTCCATGGCAGCAGGCGCGTTGGTCGCGGCGTTTGCAAAACGGTTGGCGATCTTCATGAACTCGGTGACCGTATCTGTCTGTGGATTTTTTTCAAGGTAGGCATAAGGGCGAATCACCTGCACATCGCGGATGGACATCCTATCGGAATAGATGCTGGCCGGATCCACTTCGATCTCGATGCCGTCGAGGATAAAAAGATTGGGCGTTTCAAGAAGAGACGGATTGCTGACATGCAGGTTTTTCAAGGTTGCGATCCCGTTAGTCATGCTGACGGCGACCTGCTCAATGCCGATATTGATATCCATGTTGGTGGCGTCGGTATGGGCCAGGTGGAACTGGATATCGTTGACTTCCAGTTGCTCCACGATGACGACCTTTGGCTCCTTGATGTCGTCCTCGTCCGGCTTCTTGGGCTCCGGCTTTTCCGTATCGCCGCCCAGATACTCCTCCAGGTTTTCCATGAACTCGGTGACGTTGTCGGAGGCTTCGTTTTGCTCGTAGATAAAGTAGGGGCTATCAATTTGTACCCGGTGCACAACAACGGTCCGGGAAAAGATGGAGCCGATATCGAGCGCGATATCCATGCCGGCCAGCGACACGGCATTGGTCTGGCCGAATTCATCCGGATTGCCAATCGCAAAGCCGGTCATGTGAAAGGTGCCGTGGTGGGGATTGATTTTCAGCTCGTTGATCGTTAGCGGGGTTCCCAGCGCCTTTGAGCCGAAATGCTCCGCCACCATCTTTACCGTCGGGCCCAGCCAAAAGAAAAAAATGCAGAGCAGAACCACGACCAAAAAAAACACGAATACCAGTATGCCACCGATGATTTTCTTACCTTTTCCGGCCATCCGAATACCTCGCTCTCTAGGAACCGAATCCTAGAGCAAACACCGTGTACGGGGAAGACTTTGGTCGCAGGAATCTAAATGAATTGCGGCAATGGTGAGAGGCTGGAATCAGCGGATTCCAGCCTCGGGAACTTTTTTTATTTA
>JBNKSB010000078.1:0-15700 GCA_050297095.1 Pontiella sp.
AGACGTCATAAACGCCCAGAAAGACCATCGAAACCAAACCCAGCCAAATCCACATCGAAATGTCCTTTTTCTTAGTAAAAACCCGTTTTTGGCGGGCATGAGTCGCGCACAATAGCTACTTGCGTTTGCAATGCAAATCAAATACGGTGCCCAGCCTTTGAACGAACAAACGGGAGAACACCTATGAAAACCGGATTAATTGGATGGCGCGGCATGGTCGGCTCGGTGCTGATGGAACGCATGCGCGAAGAAAACGACTTTGAACATATCGAACCCGTATTCTTTACCACATCCCAGACCGGTAAACCCGCCCCGGATGTTGGTCAAGGAGCGTCGGTATTGCTCGATGCCTACGACCTCGATGAACTGGCGAAGATGGACACCATCGTCACCTGCCAGGGTGGCGACTACACCGGCAAGGTGCACGCTGACCTGCGCGCCAAGGGATGGAACGGCTATTGGATCGACGCGGCTTCGAGCCTGCGGATGGCCCCCGATGCCACCATCATTCTCGACCCCGTAAACCGCCCGGTCATCGACCAGGCGCTGGCCAACGGAAAGAAGGATTTTATCGGCGGCAACTGCACCGTCAGCCTGATGCTCATGGCCATTGGCGGCCTCTTCAAGGCCGGCCTCGTGGAATGGGTTTCCTCCATGACCTATCAGGCCGCCTCCGGCGCCGGCGCCCAGAACATGCGTGAACTGCTCGCCCAGAAGGGACACCTGTTCGATGCCGCCGCGGAAGATCTCAAGAATCCGGCGTCCGCGATTCTGGATATCGACCGGAAGGTCAGTTCCGCATTGCGCAGCGACACCATGCCGACCGAACAGTTCGGTGCCCCGCTGGCCGGTTCGCTGATCCCGTGGATCGATAAGGCCGTCGATGACGGCCAGACCAAGGAAGAGTGGAAGGGCCACGCTGAAACCAACAAGATCCTGCAGAACGATCCGGCCATTCCGATCGATGGTCTGTGTATCCGCATCGGCGCCATGCGCAGCCATAGTCAGGCCCTGACCATCAAACTGAAAAAGGATGTTTCGGTTGAAGAAATTGAAGAGATCCTCCGCAATGACAACGAGTGGGTCGACGTGGTCTCCAACAACAAGGAAGAGACGCTCAAGCGGCTGACCCCAGCCGCCATTTCCGGCACGTTGACCGTTCCGGTCGGTCGCATCCATAAAATGAAAATGGGACCGGAATACGTCGCTGCCTTCACCGTCGGCGACCAGCTCCTCTGGGGTGCCGCCGAGCCGCTGCGCCGGATGCTCCGCATCCTGCTCGAAAAGTAGGAATTCCATCCTGCTTCTTCCCATGAAACCCTGCGTTTGAGCGCAGGGTTTTATTTTGCCCGGGAGCCGTGTGGGTGCTACGCTCTGGCCAACTTTTTGTGGATAAAAAGCTGATGGATAAACCCGAAAATCAGGATCCAAAGACACGCCGTCCCGCTCGCGAGATCGGTAATCCGAACCTTTTTTCCGAGGATATTATCTTTTCCGACACCGAAAAGGTCTTGTTCGAGGAGGATCTGCAGGAGAAGGCCAAATCGCACGCAGACCTGATGGACGGCAATCCGGCCGAACGTTACTCGCCCCATAAAAAACTCAACCAAGGGGGCATGAAGGCGATTTGGGAAGTCGACGACCACCGTACAGCCCGCAAGGTGGCCATGGCGCTGATCCAGGATTCTAAAATCGCCTCTGAAGCGGATATCGAATCCTTCCTTTATGAAGCGCGCCTCACGGCCAACCTGCAGCATCCCAACATCATCCCAATCTACGATATTGCGGTTGACGAGGACGGCAACCCTTATTTCACCATGAAAGCCTTGAAGGGTGAAACCCTAAGCGAGATTGTAAAAAAGCTCCGCGAGGGCGATGAGGAATTCAGGAACCGCTATACCCGCACCCGTCTGATTGGCATTTTTCTTAAGGTGTGCAATGCCATCGACTATGCCCACACCAAGGGCGTTATCCACCTCGACCTCAAACCATCCAACGTCATTGTCGGCGACTTTGGCGACGTGCACGTGCTCGACTGGGGCCTCTCCACCTTGATCACTCATCTGGAGGAATACGACGGGGACGCCGTTTCCTGGAACAGTATGGATGATGTGGAACTGGAAAATGGCCAGACTCTCACCCGTTACCTTGAAAGCTCGGCTAAGCGCCGTCATACCGTTGGGGGTACGCCGGGCTACATGTCGCCGGAGCAGGCTCAGGGATCGCCTACGGATATCGATTTCCGGACAGACGTCTACATGCTCGGCGCCATGCTCTACGAAATACTCACCTACCAGTGCCCAATCGTAGGTGAAACCGTCAAAACGGTGCTCCAGAAAACCGTCCGCGGTGATTTCGCGTCACCCGCCAAACGCTCGCAAAAACTTCGTATTCCTCCTGCCCTCTCGGCCATTTGCATGAAGGCCATGCAAACAGAGAAGGATGAACGCTACGCCAACGTTGCCGCCCTGATTCGCGATATCCAGCAATATCAGGAAGGGTTTGCCACACTGGCTGAAAACCCGACATTCCTGACTCATGCGACCTTGCTGGTGCGGCGGCATAAACTGCCGGTCACCCTGCTTTCCGCCTCAGCCATGATCATCGGCATCATCCTGACCAACAGCTTTGTCTCGATAAAGCAAAGCGAACGGGTTGCGCTCAATGCACTGGCATCGCTCAAGGAAAAGAGCGAATATATCGAGACCACCGCGAAAAAGGTAGCTCCAGATTACATCGACCTGATGCAACGAGCGGAACGTGAATATGCGTTTACCGACGCCGAACAAGCGATTGATACCAGCCTCGCATTCGATCCGAACAACAAGAGTGCCTGGTTGCTTAAAGCAAGGATGCTTCTGAGCCAGCAACACTTCGCAGAAGCACTTGAAATAATCGACACAGGCAAAGCCGGCTCGGGAAACGCGGCCCTCCGCCAGTTAGCCGAAAAATGGGCGAGCACCGGAAAAGTGCCCGATCGCCATATTCCAGAAATGGTCTCAGATTTTCTTCGTTACGGCATGGTGGGTCAACTCCCACGCTTCTTCTACCACCTCAACCGACAAGCGTTTGATCCGCAGACCCGCTTCCCAGCTATCGCCGAATCCATCAAACTTCTCAATCCTGCGATTGAATCCCTGCATTTTGAATGGAACCCTTCCGACTCCGGTGGCTGGAATCTTGACATCGGACAAAACCCTGGATTGGACGATCTCACGCCACTATGCGGGTTGCACATAACCAGCTTGAAGGCCGATCAGATCGGAACCCCCGACCTAGCTGTGTTGACCGAAGCTGGAATGCGCCGGCTGGATATTTCAAACTCGCAGTTCAGCCACCTGTTCGACACCGACCAGTTTTCCGGGCTCGAAGTGATGGATATCAGCGGAACACGCATACGCAATTTGGCCAATATCGTCAAATACCCGCGGCTCACCACACTCAATCTCAGTCAAATTGAAGGACTAACCATTTCTTCCCAGCTTGTTTGGTGCCGAAACCTGAAGTTACTCACGGTCGCGGAAGCTTTTCGAAACGACCCGACCATCCAATCCCTTGCGCGCCGTGGCGTTATCATCATCTACACCACAAACTGACATGGAATCCGAAAAATACAACCTGACTCGGGTCACCCTGCTGGCCAAACTTAAGAAAACCGAAAACGACGAAGCATGGCTCGAGTTCGAAAATATCTATCGCGGATTCATTCGCAGTTTGATTCTTCGCATGGGTATCAATGCCGAGGATGCCGAGGATATCAGCCAAGCCGTGCTGACCAAGGTTTGGCAAAAGATCGAGGATTTCGAGTACAACCAGAACAAGGGCAGGTTTCACAACTGGTTGGCCGCAATGACCCGCAACACTGTCAAGGACTTCTTCCGTTCACGGAAGAACTTTATAACGGGTCGCGATTCGGTCGAATACCAAGAGCAATACTTGGATATCGAGGAACACGTGCTTCCCGACATCGAAAATCTAGCACGGGAGGAATGGGTACTGCATATCACAAATCTGGCTTGGAACAACATCAAAGACGGCATCTATGAAACCAAGCGAGAAGTCTTTAAACTTGTATCTCAAGAGGCTCCCACCAAGGAGATAGCTAAAAAATTAGGAATTTCAGAAGCCAGCGTGCGCGTCTACAAGGCCGAAGTTTTCGAAAAAATGCGCGCGGAAATCAACCGGCTAAACCAGGAATTGGGATAAAAACGCCCGAAAAGCCGGATTTCGTGAAAAAAAACAAAAAAAATGTGTTTCCGGATAACGTTTGGGCTTACGTCCTCGTATTAATAGATGAACCCAACATTTTCATAGGGCAAACGCAACAACCCAAGTGAACCCAAACTCGTTGCAGCCCACTACTCCGACCCCGCCCTAACCCAGCGGGGTTTTCTTTTGCGACTCCGAACATCTGTTGTAGAGCTGTATCCAGCAACGACAAGGGAAACATCGCAACGATTTAAAGAGAAAGCCCCCGGCTAACACCGGGGGCTTTCAGGAGATTCCGGGCTCCTGGCTTTAGGAGGGAGGACCTGTCGCCAAGAGCCCGGAGTGTTAGGGAGAGTGTTTCAAGAGGGTTTCGGTTCGGCATTGGCAAACCCTGTTTTTCCAAGGCTTGCCTTGCCCTAACACATTCAACCGACCGACACCTTTCCCTATTGAATTGTTAGTCTATTATTTGTCTGCAAGTTTACGTTCACGACGTTCGACACGCTTGGCCTCTGTTTCCGACATCTTCTTCAGCATGTCGTCGAGTTTTTCACCTTCCTGCGTTTCGTAGTATTCACGGGTTTGCTCTCGCAGTTTTTTATTGTTGGTATCATCAATCACACGGCGACGGGACAATTCTGCATCGGTAGGCATGCCGGTTTCCGTTTCCAGCTGCTGCGTGTTGGCCAACCCAACCGTAACAAAGATGATGGTCTCCTTCTGATTGTTAATCGTCTGCTCCCACGCGAAGAATCGACCGAGAAGCGGAATGCTGCCAAGCAACGGAATCTTGTGCTCTTCTTCAGACTCGGTAACTTCCGTCAAACCGCCAATAGCCGCAGTCTGGCCGCTGGCAAGATTGAATACCGTATCGATGCTCTTCTCGTCGATGATCGGGTAGGACAGCAGATCAAGTCCATCGGCGCTGCTTGAACTTTTCTTTTCAGCAAACTTACGGGCAAGCGTCGGTTTGATTTTAACGGAAATATTGCTACTGGTATTGATCGATGGAATAACATCGAGCTTGATGCCATATTCAAAGAACGGCAGGTCGGGATCCAGTTCATAACTCAGTTGCGGATTGTTATTGTTGAGCGCCTGCTGACTGCTTCTCTTCAGGTTCGGTTCCTTGCGGATGATCGAAATGTTTGCCAGCTCTTCGTTCGCAACAATGATCTTCGGGTTGGAGACAATATTGACCCCTTTGTTGTTTTTCATAGCGCTGAGCACGAGGCTGAAATCATCCGCGTCGAGGACACTGCTCAAGATGGCATATTCGCCATCCGTAGTTAATGGAGTGGTGAGCCCCGTCAGGTTTTCCGACGGCGTTCCTGTAACAAATTCCTTCCCATAAAATGTCCCTCCATTTGCACTAGCCGTCAGGCCATAGGCGGAAAGGGACTGCCAATCAATACCGAGGTCTCTCTGGGCGTCGTCGGAGAGTTCCATGAACTTGGATTCGATATAGACCTGCTGCCGCACCTTATCGATGCTTTCCAACACGGAACGTACTTCGCCGAGGCTTGATTCAGTACTTTTGACAACCAGCATATTGCGGGAAGCAAATTCTGAAACCTGGGCGTCTTCGGGGAGCAGATCGCGAACCAACTGTGCCACGTTCGGAACGGTAGCATACTTTAGCACGAAGGTTTCAACCACCTGGGGCTCGGGCGCGCCAGCGGGGCGGCGGCGCACGCTGTATACGTTGGAGCCGGAAACCCGCTGATAAAGTTCATAGTCGTAGGTATCAAGAATCGACTGCAGTGCCGGGCGCCATTCGACATCCTTGAGGTTGACCGAAATCTGGGCGGCATCGGCCAACTCCGGTACAACAATGTTGGCCCCCGAAAGCTGGGCAAAAACATTGATGGCCTCTTCGAGCCCAACCTTGTTCAACCGAACGGAAATGAGATTATTTTCGCTTTCGGCCATTCCGCCCTGCGGTACAGTGGCCATTGTCATGTCGTCAACGGATTCAGGTGCAGCATCAAGTTGATCCACCTCTCCATCTTGTTGCACAGCCACGATCTCAACCTGGTCAACCACTGCGTCCTGTTGCTTAGCAGTGGCGGAAGGTTCAGCCGATTCCGGCGCCATCTTGTCCATCAGCTTCATCAAATCCTCATCTTTGACCTCATCCTGCTGACCTTGAACCAAGGTTGCTGCAATTGCGGTAATCGCGACAGCAACCGAAACCTTAGCGAATGTATTCGTCCTCATTGTATTCCTTCCTTTTTTCTTTTCTTAAAATTTCTATTGCACGGAAACCCGACGTAACTTTACTGAACTGGGCGGTTTTATGCTGTCTACCACCCACGTGTAAACTGAAGAACCCAAACGAACCGATACGGACTCACCCACGTTTTTAATCTCTCCGTTGATGACTGCGATGTATTCATCACCCGCACGACTGCTGACTCCGTTTATGACGATTTGTTTCATCGCTCCACTCCAGCCTTCTCCAGAAATTTTGGCAACCACTTCGGCTTCGCTCTTTTTCTCTTCCGGTTGGTAACCGACGGGCCAGAAGGGATCGCGTTTCGTTTCAACACTCTTTTTGCTAGCATCTTTTGTACCACTTTCCGAAGTGGCAGCAACTGCATTCAAAGCCATGTTACTTGCAAGGCCTGCCAGTAGCAGAAACGACCAACTGAACCTCGACCAACGTTTGCAATTAATTTCCATCTGAATCCTCCAACAGGTTGCCGAGCAGTGTGTTTAAGGTCGCTCCACTTGGCAGGGAAGCCTTCTCTATAAGAAGCTTCTCGAGCTTGAGGGCACTCTTTTCTGTCGCTACAGCGCTCAAGTCCATGTCATCGATCCCCTCTATGTCCTCGATCATTGATTCCGGTTCAACATCAGCATCCGAAGAGGCGGCTTCAAAGGAATCGACGATGATCGTTGCCAGAACAGCATCCAGATCCGACTGATTGGATTTAGGCTTTTTCGTTTCTGATGTGGGTTGTGTATCGACCATCTCCGGCTCAACACTCAAATCAGGTTCTTGCGAAGGCCTAGACTCCACTTCAGCTGGTGGCGCGCTTATTTTGGCCAAGGCGGCTCCGACCTTCGATTGCCCTGCCGTTGGCTTGGCCTCAACCTTTTGTTTCGGCGCGGCGTGCTCCAGCTTTGCGGCAACCTGTATTTTCGGTGTGGATGGCAATGGCTTCTGCGAAGCCTCTTTTGCTTCTGCCAAGCTTCCCTTGTGGGCTACGGAAGAAACTGTGGGTTGTTTTCGAGACTTCTCGGGTTCGGCAGGTGACGCATCAGCCACCATGTTTTGTTTACTTTCTTGCTTTTTTCGGGCGATTAGATCGGTATCCAAGGATTCCCATTTCGCGGCAAGTGAAGCAAGGTTCGATGGCCATTGCATCCATATATGTACATCATGCACATCCGGCGCTGATCCAGCACTTATTTCCAGCCCAGTAAAGCGGACAAGAGGATGTTGCCGCTTGAGCTGCTGAATAAACGTCCTGATATTATCGTAACCGCCATGTGCAGCAATCCGCAACGCATACGAGCCCATACGAATTGAATCATCATCATCCAGAGATGCCTTCTTGTTTCCGCCACCGACCTCATCGATGGAATCGACTTCCAGTTCCACCTCTCTTGCCTTGGAATAGACGACTTCACTAGCCCAAGAATAATAGTTTCGTTCTGGCGGTGCATTTTCAAAATGACCGCTAAGGATCGCTACCGTATTAAGTATGTCGCTGCTTGCTTTGCTGCGATCCGCCATCGCCCTTTTAGCAGATTCTAATTTCATAGAGAGGTCGTCCAACTCCTCCTTGGCCGCCTGGATAGAGGACAGGATCGCGCTGGCCCACCAGATCAACAATGCCAGGAGCAGCATGGCCACCCCTCCAAACACGAGATATTGCTTCTGCTCTTTGGTCAACTCATCGAGGCTCATTGTTCGCCCCCTGCTTTGGATTTCCCAACAATCCGGAATTCGCGCAGGTTGTCTTCCCCTGCACGTTGCCTCTTGCGCATGCCTTCCAACTCCACGGAATCGAAGATGCTGTCAACCACTCCGTTAGCGAGAAGATCCCGGTGCATCTGCCAGATTTCATCTTCAGCTCGATCACCTTGCGAAACCCCATCTATCTGCATGGCATAGTCCATCTGCATATTTTCAGCGGTTTCATAGATCTTCGGGGAAACATCCCCCCGCAAGGACAATCGGGTAAACTGAATGTTGCCGGGAACAATATCCTGAATTTCATTCAGCAAGGAGACCAACGGCAATTGCGAGTCCTCCCATCCCTTGAAGAGGGTAAGAATCTGATGATTTGACTTCAGAAACCGCTTCTCCTTCTTATAAGAGGCCAGCCTAGGCTCATAATCGGTCCAAAGATCACGACAAACCACCATTTCCGAATGGACGTTGTGGTATTGAAGCAACTTGATGCCACAAAACAACGCAACAAACAGGATGGGGGTTACCATGGCGGTAACCACCGTGAAACGACGGCTTACCACCCCTTGGTAGCGTTGCTCACTTTTCTTAAGTAGATTGATTCGTGGATAGCTCATTGATCCTTTAGCCCTCCCAAAGCAGCTCCAATCGCTGCCGAAAAACGCGTAGCCTGCTCCTCAATTTCCGAAGATACGGCCGCGCTGTTAAACTGAATATTTTCTAGCGGGCTCCAGCGTATAATATCCGTCTGCAACATATCGCCCATCTCCTCTGTCCAACAAGACAACAGGCTCAATCCCCCGGAAACATAGGTCCGAGACACTCGGCATCCCTGGTGACGCTCTATAAATTCCTTCGAAATGGAAATTTGCTTAACGACAGGTGCCAATATTCCCGCAAGGGAAGAAGAAATATTGATGGATCTGTCGCTAAGAATGGAGGTAACCAGCTCATCGTCTACCCCCAGTTCCGCGGCGAGTTTGGCGCGCAACTGGCGACTTCCGAAATCCACCTTCCCCACCAAGGCAACCACTCCCTTGTTGAGAATAACAAAGCTAGTGGTGATCTCCCCTGCTTCAATCATGCAAACGGCCTTGTCCTCGCACTCCAAACCGCGTGCATGGAGAAAAGCAGGAACCACCGCAAGGCTGGAAACCTCGAGCGAGGTGGGAGCCGGCGGCCCAGCCGAAAACATGTGGAGCATCGATGAAACATCGGTCTCCGGTATCGCGGCGGCCAGGAAACTAGCCCCCTGGCGTCCCTTACTCTCGTTGATTAATCGGGCAGCAGGGCGGTAGTCTTCGGTAATATTGAGTAATTCGCGCAACTTGTTTGCAGGAAGCGTATCATTCTCTGCTTGCAAGGGCGTATTTATCATGCGAATTACGGCATTTTGGCCACTATAACTGATGCATCCATAATTGGTTATTAAATTTCGCGGCAACTCCAACCGCGAAGCAGACGATCGAAAATCCACGGCGGGAAGCGATGCAATGCCCGCCAGTGATATGTTTCCCCCGGATTGCTTCAGGCGCACAACCTTGGTGGATGTGGTTGCAAAGTCAATACCGACCAGATCGCTGTAGCGCCGCTTTGTCCGTTTGTCGGCAAGTACTTTCTTGATCATGATTCCCTATTGATTATTGGATTCCTGTTACCTTGCACCAACTCCCTCAAAACCAGTGCAACCAAAAATACAGAGTAAACATTGCAGTATCCATGCCATAACAATCAATCAATTTCCATCTTGCTATGAACCCCATTGATATCAATGATGTCAAAACCGCGTTACCCATTGATCCAGAAGCAGGAGTCCATAGTGAGTGAACTAACAAAACAGCCCCCCCTTCCCAACAGTGAGATTGAGATTGATGAGAATGAAAAAACCTCATCACCATGGTCGGTGATATTCACCATGCTCTTGCTGATCCTTGGCTTCCTCCTTGCCGGCGTAATGATGATACAACAAACCATCGAAAAGAAATCTGAGAATGGCGAACCCATTACCGACCTGACCAAACTTGCTAAACATTTTCAGCAACAGGCACGTACCGCCGGCACACCGGCGGGGAACAACGAAATGAGACCGAGCGAATTTTCATCATCGCTTTCCAGCTTTAAACAGATCATTGAAGACCAGACCGGAAAAGTCCAGTGGTCCCGCTTGGAATTGATAGGGTTCGGCAAATCGAGAACCGATGAAAACGAAAGCTTTGCCATCATCAACGGTACCGTGCTCCACCTAGGCGAATCCATCGGACAAGTCACACTGGTTGAGATCCGAGACAACGGTGTAGTCGTGGAGTACAATGGGGAACGCACCACCCTTCGGGTCACAGAAGAAACCGACTAGCCTTGTCCCGCAAGCTGACGCAGTTTCCCCAAGGCACTATCATAGTCCTCGGGCAAAACGAGATAGCTATGACACCGGTGACCACTCTCCGACTCGATATCATCGAGCAAGACATGATTGAAGGGATTCAGCACAGCGACCAAAAGATCATTTCCAACTAATGCGAACGGTAGCGCTCCGTCGTGTACCGCCACCTCGAACGGCAAAGCCGTCACAACCTCCTCGGAGATATCAAAGTTTGACAGCGATACACACGGAACCCCTGAGCGGGATGATAGATAGTTCATGACACGGTTGATCTGCACGTAGCCCCGGTCATTCAAAACGTGCAGCACGCTGACGGGCACATCAACCTCTTTTGAGGACACCTCGGTCAGGTCGTGCAATACGCTCGAATAGTCTTCCTGCGACAATTGATCATCTTCATACAACCGCCAAGCCAGCGCCAATTCCTCGCTAATATCAGCTTCTTTTTTCCTGCCTTCTGCAGCTGTGGATTCCTGTTTCGTTCTGGCCGCGGTTCCCTTAGGGTTGAATACCGTGTGTAACCGGACAAACTGGGCCGCCGCTTCCGTGGGATACTTTTCTTCAAATTTCTTAAGCTCCTCGCGAATAAAAGGTAACAGGCCTTTGTTGCCGCCACTGGTGTAGACATCGATGATGCGGGTGAGATACTCGAAAGCCTTAACGTCCTGTCCCGCCTTTTGATAAGCGCCGTAAACAGCCTTGAGCGCTTCCTCGTCATGGGGCATTACCTCAAGAATCTGTTCCAGCATGGCAATGCTGTCTGCGAGGTTCTGATCAATATTCTCTAGGGATCCAGCCATGGTTTACTCCGCTTTTAAAAATCAGTCTTTATTAAGCAAAAAACAGGCCATAAGTTTCCCGGACACGAAACATATGTTGTTATGCGTCATTAAAATGCTTTCCTTGCCGTCACAGTCCGAACTGCCACGCCTGAAAAACAACTACAACAATCCACCTTGCCAAGTTGTTTTACAACTACATATCATGTTAGGCATGGGTTGTGCTTACGTACATGACAGTTAATTTGACAGGATGGAAACACAGATGAGCAAACGTCCCAAAAATCTAATGGAGTGCCTGCAACGAATTCGCCCCATCGAAGCGGATATCTATGCCGAGGCGGAAAAGGAAGCAGAATCGACCCACCGCCCAATTGAGCAGCTACTGGTTGAGCAAGGCGTGGTTTCCGAGGTGGACATGATGCTGGCCACCGCTGAGTATCTGGACATTCGCCCCATCTCACTGGCCTCGTTTACCCCTAGCAACGACTTGATAGAAATGATGCCTAAAGAATCGTGGAAGGAACTCAAAGCCATACCCGTGTGCAGAATTGGTTCCCAGATAACGGTTGCCATGGCCGACCCGTTTAACCTGATCACCCGCGAAACAATAACCTCCAGTACCCAGTTGGAAGTGGTGCCGGTGGTCGCCTCGGAGCGAGAAGTCGAACATACCATCACGGCCATGACCTCGGAACCGACGCAGGGCCTCGACGACATTTTGAAGGACATGGCCGACGAGAGCGACGTGGAACTTGGGGAAAACGGTCTTGAGGAAGGCGATCTGGACGGCGACTTGGAAAACGCCGGCGAAGCTCCGGTCATCCGTATCACCAATTCCATTCTGATCGAAGCGTTGCGTAAAAATGCATCGGATATCCACCTCGAACCCATGGAAAAGACATTCCGGCTTCGTAATCGTATTGACGGGGTGCTGTACGAATCATCCACCCCCCCGAAAAACCTGCAGAATGCCATCGTCTCCCGGCTGAAAATCATGGCGCACCTCGATATTGCCGAGCGCCGCATTCCCCAGGATGGCCGATTTAAAATCAAGGCCTTGGGCAAGGAAGTTGACGTTCGTGTGAGCATCCTTCCGACCGTACACGGCGAAAAAGTGGTTATGCGTATTTTGGACAAGACCTCTCTCGCACCTAGCCTCGGAGCCCTCGGGCTAGATGAACTGTCCTATGACAACTTTTCCTATGCCCTCTCACAACCCTACGGTATGATTCTGGTAACCGGACCAACAGGAAGCGGTAAAACCACCACCCTGTATTCCGCCTTGCAGCAAATCAACGTCATCGGCACCAACATCGTCACCACCGAAAACCCGGTGGAATACCAACTTCACGGCATCAATCAGGTACAAATCAACCCCGCCGTCGGACTGACCTTTGCCTCGGCCCTGCGCTCGATACTTCGTCAGGACCCGGATGTTGTGATGGTCGGGGAAATTCGCGACGCAGAGACTGCCACCATCGCAGTGGAGGCTGCGTTGACGGGTCACATGGTGCTGAGCACCTTGCACACCAACGATGCCGCCGGCGCCATCGCCCGCCTCACCGACATGGGAATCGAGCCGTTCATGCTCTCTTCTTCAGTGTTATTGACGCAGGCCCAACGCCTCTACCGAAAACTATGTCCTGTTTGCAAAAAGGAAATCGATATCCCTCTGGAGGTCCTTCGCAAAAACCGCGTTGACCCATCCGTGCTTGATGGCACGCAGTTTTACCAGAAAACAGGATGCCCCAAATGCAATGGCATCGGCTACAAAGGCCGTGGTGCTGTCATGGAAATTCTGCTCGTAAACGAAACCATACGCCGCACCATCCTGACCAACCCCGAAGCGGACGCCATTGCAAAAATCGCTATTGAAAACGGAATGCGCACCCTCCGTGAAGCTGGGCTTCAACAGATACGGGAAGGGATGACGAGTATCGAGGAAATCCTGCGCGTAACGAGTGAACATTAAGAAGGAGTACAATGGACAACAAAAAAACGAAAGTAAGAGGAAACCTCCAACACGTCCCTGGAGCTCGCAAGATCCGGCTCAAGGAACTTCCCATCTTTACTCGGCAGGTCTCGGCCATGCTATCCGCCGGCATGCCGCTGGTACAAACCTTGATTGCCATGGAGTCCCAAACCGACAACAAACACTTCAAACCCGTAATCCAAGGAATCCGCGCCCGCGTCGAGGGGGGCGCAATGTATTCCGAGGCCCTCGCCTATTACCCATCGGTTTTTGATGACCTCTACGTCAGTATGGTACGCGCCGGCGAAGTCGGGGGTATTCTTCCCGAAACCTGTGCTCGCGTGGCCTCCTTTCTCGAATCGAGCAACCGCCTTCGTTCAAAGGTAAAATCAGCCATGATGTACCCCACCGTCGTCATCATCGTTGCGCTGAGTCTGGCTACAGCATTGATTATGTTTGTTGTACCTGTTTTTGCGGAAATGTTTTCTGATTTCGGTGCGGATCTACCCGGATTGACGCAAGCCCTACTCGACTTCAGCCACCTGTTGACAAAATACTGGTGGATAGCTCTCGCCTTGATTGTGGGCGGAATTTATTCATTCAAGAGCTACAACAAGACCGACAAGGGCCAATACAAGGTCGATGAATTCAAGTTGCGTTTCCCCATTATTGGCCAGCTCGCCACCAAAGTGGCGGTAAGCCGCTTTGCATCCACTTTTGCCCAACTGCTCCATAGTGGCGTGCAAATTATGGAGTCATTGGAAATCGTCGGACTAGCCACCGGCAACCGGGTCATTGGAGACTCACTGATCGAAGCCCGCAAGTATGTTGAAGAAGGGCAACCGCTCTCCACCGCGCTTGAGAGCAATAAATACTACCCGCGCATGCTCGTTCACATGCTGGCTGCTGGCGAAAAAACCGGTCAGGTTGAATCCATGATGGACAAGGTTTCGGAATTCTATGACAACGAAGTCGAAACCATGCTGAGCGGGCTTACCTCCATGATAGAACCGTTGCTCATGGTATTCATCGGCGGCATCATCGGCACTATTGTCGTTGCCATGTTCCTGCCGATCTTCAAGATGAGCGAAATTGTGAGCTAGCTCCGAAAATGCTTGATAACTTTAGCAGGGCGCTGATTTCAGCGCCCTGCTTTTTTTCTTGGGCACATCATCTCCGAACCAGTTCACATTTATTTTTCGAAATTCAGAATTGAAATGGTGACTCAAGGCCATATACTGTACCTCATTAGTTCCATTTAAAAAAACAAAGCAGAAGGAGACAAAAATGAATGTAGACCAACATCTTAAGGTTGCCCAGTGGCATATCGAACAGGCTCGCCTCCACGCTACCGTTGAAGGTGGCCACAAGTGCGGATGCCCGCTGAACGACGACTATGCTAAAATGATCGAACAGGTCGAATCCGGCAACATCGTTGACGAAGGTCATTAGACCGACTCGCCAACCTGCAGGCGGATTCCACGAACCCGCCCAGTCCCTGAACATCGGGACGATTACACAAGAACCGCCCTTTCCGGCGGTTCTTTTTTTGTCTGCACATTTTACATTGTGATGACAATTTGCCCGATCTCGCGAAATACACTACCTTCTTTAAAACATGGGGGTGTAGTATGAAGACGGGGATGATAGTTGCTTGCCTACTGGCAATTGCACAGGTTTGCGCGGCGGACGATCTGCAACAACGATACGAAAAGGCCTATTACCTTGAAACGGCCAAAGGGCAGCCCACCAAGGCGGCGGAAATCTACAAAACGATCATCGACGCGGAAGTGACCGACCAAAACCGGAAGACGATCAAGAAGAGTCTGTTGCAACTTCTGCACATTGCCACGAAACACAAACAAACCGGAACCATCAGGGAGTGCCAGGAAAAGCTGCTCGCGAATACCAATACCAGCATCCAGGACCTGATCGATATCGCGGAACCGGGCACAACCATCCATATTCCATCAGGAACCTATACCAACACCCTTGTGCTCGGAAAAAACCTGAAGCTGCAAGGTGCCGGTCGCGATACCACCATTCTGGAAGCCACCGCCGATCGGCCGCTCATACACATCCAGCCCAAGCTAAAGATCGAGATCGAATCACTCACCCTCAAAAGCCAACTTGAAACCGGCCAGCGCACCGATCCGCCGGGATGTACCGTTTTGGCCGCCGACACCACCGCAACCATCCATGACTGCGCCTTCATCGCGATGGGCAACAACCAGCGCTCACCCGTGTCCGTTCTGGTTCAAGGGTTTTCCGAGATCCAATTGCTGGACTGCCGGTTCCTGGGTTTTGAATATCCGATGATATACAGCAACGGCTCCAAGGGCCTCGTTAAAGGTTGCATCGTCCTGAATCCGGGACATTGCGGATTCATCTCGCATCCGGGTTCAGAAATAACCATCGAGGGCAACATCTTC
>JBNKSB010000079.1:0-13080 GCA_050297095.1 Pontiella sp.
GGATGAGGATGTTAAATCGAGAGAGGTCTCTCTCGAGAGCCGTATCGATGGCGAACCGTTGCGCAAGCTTCTAAAGGAAAAACCCTGCGGCCTGTACGTGATCGCCTCGGAACGCCACGAATCGAGACGTATCGACCGCCAGCTGCGCGGACGTTCCGCCCGTCAGGGGGACCCCGGCGTAACGCGATTCTATGTTTCACTCGAAGACAACCTGATGCGCCTGTTCGGCTCCGACCGCATATCCAGCATCATGGAGCGGCTGGGCATTCAGGAAGGTGAAGTACTGGAGCACCCCTGGCTGAACAAGTCGATCGAAACCGCCCAGCGCCGGGTGGAACAGCAAAACTTCATGATGCGTAAGCGGACCCTGGAATACGACGATGTCATGAATGCCCAGCGTGCGGAAATTTATGGATTCCGCGCCGAAGCATTGACGGCGGAAAACCCGCGCGAACAACTTTTGGATTCTGTTGAAAATGCGGTTTCTTCACGCGCAGACGATGCCGTCATGATCAAGGAAGCATCCGGTCTCCACGATTTTATTGTCTGGGTGAATACCACCTTCCCGCTCGGCCTGAGCGAAGAACAGCTGCCGGAGGAAAAAACCGCCGAATCTCTGACGGAATATGTAATAGGCCGCGTAAAGGAGGCCTACGAACTCAAGGCCCGGCATGAAGATGAAGAGTCGCTCAAGCGACTCGAACGTCACCTGATCCTTCAGGCGATCGACGAGCATTGGCAGGAATACCTGCGCAACATGGACAGTCTGCGCGAAAGTATCGGCCTGCGCGCCTACGGACAACGCGACCCGCTGGTAGAATACAAACGCGAAGCCTACACCCTCTTTATGGACCTGATGGACCGGATCTATGAAGAAGTCGCAAACGCCATGTTCCGCTCGGCGACATCGGTCGATGCCATGCAGGAATTTTTCCAGCAACTGCAACGCATGCAGACAAAGCACCCCACGGCTTCCGCCCTTGCTGCCGCCGCGGCTCAGGCCGGCACACTCCCCCAACAGGCCACCGCCTCCCAAGCCGGCCGCCCCCAGGGAGCCCCCCCTCCGGGCATGCATCCGATGGGTGCGCCCCCGCCCGGAATGGACCTGCCCGAGCCGCCGAAACCCGCAACGCCGATTCGCAAAACCGCAAATCAGGTGGGCCGAAACGACCCCTGCCCTTGCGGAAGCGGCAAGAAATACAAGAAGTGCTGCGGCGCTGAGTAGCGGCCGCCCCGATGCGTGAACCTTGTTGATACCATTCGCACAACCATTGAACGTTGCGGGCTGATTCCCGCTGGCGGCCAGGTGGTCGTGGGCACGTCAGGCGGTGCGGATTCGGTGACGCTCGTGCGGGTGCTCCATCAGCTTGGATTCCAACCCACGATTGCCCACCTCAACCACCAGTTGCGCGAGAGGGAATCGGATGCCGACGAAATCTTTGTCCGCCGGCTGGCAGAAGAGCTGGACCTTCCGATTGCCGTTGCCTCCGAAAACGTCAAGGATCTGGCCCAATCCCGCGGGCTTTCCCTTGAAATGGCAGCGCGACAGGCTCGACACGGTTTCTTTGCTACATTTGGCGATGCCACCATCGCCCTCGCCCACCATGCCGACGACCAGGTCGAAACCTTTTTCCTTAAGCTGGCGCGCGGCGCAGGCTCCGAGGGGCTCGGCGGCATGGCCCCTATTCAATGGATCGGGAAAACCCGGCTGATCCGCCCAATGCTGGATGTTCCGCGCAAGCAAATCATCGAGTGGTTGGAAAGCAACGGAATTGACTGGCGCGAAGATAGCAGCAACAGCGACGAAACCTTTATACGCAACCGCGTGCGCCACACCCTTCTTCCCTTGCTGGAGCAGAAACTAAACCCGAATATCCGGAAAACCATCCTGCGAACCATGGATATCCTTCGGGAGGAAAACAGGTGGATGGATGCCATCATTGCCGAAAACCGCGGGCCTCTTGCCGATCTACCGCTTGCAGCCAGAAGGCGGGCTTTGAGGATGTGGCTGTTTGAACATGGCGTTGAAGAGGTTGGATTCAGCGCGGTCGAGAAAATCCTGTCGCTCATGAATGCAGGCAAAGGTTCCACTGTTTTCAACTTAAACGACCGGCAACGCGTCGTGGTGGAGTATGGAGTGCCGCGATTCGAAGCATGCGATGTCGCGCCCCCGGAGCCCAGATGGCAACTTGCCGTTGAAAAAGGCCATGGCTGGAAACGGGATCATGGTAAAGGCATTGGCGTCCTGCCGGCGGTCGCTTCGTTCAATGCCTCCAAAGTGGGTGGCTCGCCCATCACCGTACGCAAATTCCAGCCAGGCGATCGCATCGACCCGCTGGGCATGGACGGATCCCGCAAGCTTCAGGACATTTTTACCGACCAGAAAATCCCGAAAGCGCAACGCTCCCGGATTCCTGTGGTTGTATGTCGTGACGAAATCATCTGGCTTCCAGGCTACCGAATCGCCAAGGATTGGGCCGTGTCCGGCGAGCATGGGAAGGCTGTGCATGTCTGTATTGAACAAAACCCGGCCGGCTGAATCCAACAATACGTTGTAAACGTTGCAATCATTTTAGGGCGATGGTAGTTTTCGCCCGGTTTTTAACGAAAGAAGCAAACATGGCAGACGACAATCAACCAACAGACCCGAGATCAGAGAAACCAGGAAAAAAAGGCCCGCCTCCCATGCCGATGCGCGGCCTAGGGATTGCACTCCTGATGGTGGCCGTCTTTCTGACCGTATTGCAACTGTTCTCCTCTTCGAGCAAGGCCTCCAACCAGATCAGTTATACCGACTTTACCAAGCTGGTGGAACAAAAACGCATTTCCAAGGTGGTGTTATCGCATGATAACGCCGGGAATGCCTTTGCAACGGGAGAATCGAAGGACCGAAACGCGGATGGCACCACCGACTTCAAGGTCAATCTGCCTTTCCGCAACGACGAACCGTTGCAGAAATTCCTGAAAGAGAATGGCGTTGAAATCGATTCCAAGCCCCCAAACACCGTTCTGACGGGCATTTTATTCAATATCCTGCCGATCGCACTGCTGTTCCTGATCATCTATTTTATCTTCATCCGCCAGATGAAAAACGCCGGCCGGGGAGCAATGAGCTTCGGCAAGAGCCGCGCCAAGTTGCTGACGCAGGACAAGAACAAAATCACCTTCCAGCAGGTAGCCGGCGTCGACGAAGCGAAGGAAGAGCTGCACGAGGTGGTTGAATTCCTGAAGGACCCCAAGCAGTTCCAGAAACTAGGCGGAAAAATGCCCAAGGGCGTCCTGCTTTCCGGGGCCCCCGGAACCGGTAAAACCCTGCTGGCCAAGGCGGTTGCCGGCGAAGCGGACGTTCCATTCTTTACCATCAGCGGTTCGGATTTTGTTGAAATGTTTGTCGGCATCGGCGCCTCGCGTGTCCGCGACATGTTTGAGCAGGGTAAAAAGAACGCGCCCTGCATTATTTTCATCGACGAAATCGACGCGGTTGGGCGCAGCCGTTTCAGCGGCATTGGCGGCGGACACGACGAACGGGAACAGACCCTCAACGCCCTGCTCGTCGAAATGGACGGGTTCGACACCCAGGAGGGCATCATTATCGTTGCGGCCACCAACCGCCCCGACGTACTCGATCCCGCACTGCTGCGCCCTGGCCGTTTCGACCGCCAGGTCGTGGTCGACCTTCCGACGCTGGAAGGCCGCGAACAGATTCTTAAGATCCACTCCCGCAACATCCGCCTATCCGACAAGGTCGACATGAAAAAGAGCGCTCGGGGTACACCGGGCTTTTCGGGCGCCGACCTTGCCAATCTGGTGAACGAAGCTGCGCTCATGGCATCGAGACGGGGTGCGGAATTCGTGGAGCAACAAGATATGGAAGAAGCCCGCGACAAGGTCATGTGGGGCCGCGAGCGCCGCAGCCACGTACTGGATGCGGAGGAGAAAAAGCTGACCGCCTACCATGAAGCCGGCCATGCAATCGCGACTTACTATACGCCCGGAAACGATCCGATTCACAAGGTGACCATCATTCCGCGCGGCCGGGCACTGGGTGCGACCATGTATCTCCCGGAAAAGGATCGATACACGCAATCGCAAAAGCACATCGAAGCCGGTCTGGTTTCCATCATGGGAGGGCGTGCCGCCGAAGAACTTATCTTTGGCGATGTGACCACCGGGGCGCACAATGACATTGAGCGCGCAACGGCCATGGCCCGGGCCATGGTTTGCGAATACGGCATGAGCAAGCTGCTCGGCCCACAGAACCTCGGCAACCACGACAAGCCGATTTTTCTCGGCCAGGGAATTAGCAGCTCGCATGAACACAGCGAAGATACCGCACAGAAGATTGACGTGGAAGTGCAGCGCATCCTGACGGAGGCCTATGACAAGTGCATGCAGATTCTGACAGACAACAAGGATTCGTTGATTACACTTTCCGAAATTCTTATCGAACGGGAAGTCCTCGATTTTGAAGAAGTCGATGCCATCATGAAGACGGGCAAACTGCCGGAAGAGAAAACGGAGACCACGGCTTCAGCCGAAAGTCCTGAAGAAAAAACCGAAGATCCGGCACCTGAAGCTAAAACCATTGCTCCGCCCCCCGAAGGAGAAGCTGGTTTATCATAAAAGGTTTACATTTTCAGCAAATCTAATTATTCTGCGAAAATGAAAACGATGAGATATTGCCTTGTATTGGTTGCTGTTTCTTTGATTGCGGGTTGCTCTACCACATTTCGTCCGTGGGAACTAAGCCAAATCCAGGAGGGTATGGATCGTGCCCAAGTGGTGATGATTCTTGGCGAACCTGATTCAACGGAATTCAAGAACGACAGCGAGTGTCTTCATTATGTCTATGTTGAGGACTACAATCCCACTACCCCGCTGTACAACGAGGATACGGAGCGGGCCTTTAGTGAATTGAACAGCGGGGATGCATTCAAGCAATACGAATACGAGGTTATCCTCGTCGACAACAAGGTCATCAACTACAAAGAAGTAGAGTAGTGACTACCTGCGGTTGTGCCGCATCAACTCATCCACATACGCATCATCCGCCGTGGGGTCCCAAGCCTTGTTATTGTCTTTCCACTGCTTATAGGGCGACGGTCGTGTGAATTCCTGCTGTTGTGTCGGCGGCGTGGCTTGCATAGAGCGCCGATCCTGCTGGTCCTGAAGGAAGGGACTCTTGTAGGGAGTGTATCCATCATCGGTGGTTTGAGAACCTGTCTCCGTACTGCGCGAGGGTGGCGGAAGAGTCAACATTCCGGAAGAGGGGGAAGTCCCATAACTGCTTGTGCTGTACGGGCCCAGCGTGCTGCTTGTTGACGGATTGGAACCGTTGCGGGTTGTAAACGTGGATCCGTAGTCGTTGCGCGATGAGCGCTGATATTCCGAACCCCGGTATCCATCAATAGACCTGCGGGTGTATGCGTTATCCCTGCGATCACCATAGTTTTCAGAGGCATTGGCGGACTGTCTGTCGGATCCGTACATCTCCTGCCGCTCTTGCCACTGCGTCCACCAATTCTTTTTCTCCTCTTGAACACCATCTCCCGCATCCAACGCAAAGGGATCTGCATTCGGGTCGAAATCTTTATTCTCATCCTCGAGCATCCAATTTTGCCTCCTCGCCTGGACAGGAATCGGCCTGACCACGGGACGTAGCGGAGGAGAGGTGCGCTCATTCCTGGAAATATCCATCTTGGCCTGTTGCTGATATTTTTCGGATTCGAGGACTTGCTCGTTCTCACCGGTTGTCTCGGGGATCAGGCCGGTCTGCACGACCGTCTGCCGTTCACGCAGATATTTCCGCATAATGCGTTGCTTTCGCTCAGCCATCGTCTCCCCCTGCGCAGTCCCGCAAAACGCTGCAACAACGGCGAAAATCAAAAGTTTCTGAATGATTCGTTTCATGGTTTACAACCTACTTCCAGCCAGTTGGATGCGTCAATGCCCGACTGCGTTGAAGCTTTCCCTAAAATTTGTAACGGGCGGACAGTCCGACAATCTGGGCAGTGCTACCATAAGAACCGGCCGAGGTCGGAACATGCTCAACAACCTCCGAACCGGTATCCCCATCCTTTGCCCAGAGGTAGGAATAGGCAAGGTCGACGCCAAAGTTTCCAGAGGTCCAGCCTATTCCGGCCGTAAGCATTTGGCGGTCGGTTCCCGGTAATTCCGGCGAACGGGTGCTATCGTTCACCGGGGACTGGTCCCATACGTAGCCCGCCCGCAAGTCCCACGCATCCGTCAACGCATAGTCTCCGCCAATGCGAATGCTCCATACATCGTCCCATCGTTTTGAAATCACTTCGGGGTTATTCTTGTCCAAGAAATAAGTAACATAACCTGGTCCGAATCTACCAAATTCATAGACGAGTTCATCATAGGTGCTCCATTCCGTCCAAACCACATCCATGCCCAGCTGAAGCCGGTCAACCGTACGATTTACCAGCCCAATATTTACGGAAGACGGCAACTCGATTTCTGCACGGGCATCGTGCGGTTGATTGATGACACCATGCTCAAAAACAACTCCTCCCTTTAGGTTTAGCTTCACCCTTGATTGGTAGCGGACTCCAACCGACCAGTCGGAACCGAGATTTCCATGGGCCGATACTGTGCCGCCACATCCAATGCCATCACCGGTTACCGTACGTATGCCCAGATCGGCAGTTTCAACAGCCCGATTCGCCTCCATCTCGGCTTCGGCATAGACCACATTAAAGCCGGCAGCCAAAGACAGCGCATCGTTGATACGGTAAGCCAAGGATGGTGTCGTGTAAACCGAGATGAACTCGCTGTAAACGGCCGCATAGCGACCGGCCCAGTTGTCGGGCCATTCCGTAATCAGTCCATAGGGAACGTTGACGGAAAGCAGGGCCGTCAAATCCTCGGAAACGGGCAGTACGCCGTAAAGGTGCGGAATAGTGCGCCACTCGTCGTCCATGGAGGCATCGTAAGCGGGCCCGAAATCACTATCGAACTCTGTTTTCAGCTGCAAAAAAACGGCACCCGCCATGACCTCCGCCTGATCCGCACCACTCAACGCCGCAGGATTGTACCAAGCCAACGATACCAGATCATCCCGACCACTAATGGCAGCGGCCTGCCCCAACGCTTCCGCCGACCCCTCGGTGTACCATTGAAGCCCAGCACCATAAACCGTAGCTCCGAAGAACCCGAATGTAACAAGCCCAGCCCATATTCCCCTCTTCATCTGCTTTCCCCTTGGTTAAAGTCCAGAAGTATCGATTGCGAAATGATAACGTTTGCTTTATCCATTGCCAATCTTTCAACCCCCTTAAAATAACACTCGATCCTGCGCGGACGCTTGTAGTCCGACAGTTCATTGAGTTGCAGATGAAGGCAAAGGAATGACGCAACGGCAGAACGAGCATGAAGTTATCCGGTTCGCTTCATGGGTGGAATCCTACTTCCGCCCACTTCGAGCCATCAACGTCGGACTTCATTTAATGCGTGTTTAATAGGTGTATCCGACAGACAAACCGATGAGATGCGAAACCGTCTCGTAGCTTCCGGCCAGGGTCGGAACCCACTCGACAACCTCGGTGCCGGAGCTGACTTTCTCCGCCCAAAGATAGGAATAGGCCAGATCAATGCTTAAAGACTCCGACTTCCAGCCAAGGCCGACCATAAGCATCTGTCGATCCGAGCCCGGCAACTCCGGTGAACGGGTTCGGTCCGGCACCGGCGACTGGTCCCAGACATACCCCGCGCGCAACGCCCACTGCGTACCTATGGCATATTCGCCTCCCACACGAACACTCCAGACATCGTCCCAGTCCTTCGGGACCACAGTGGTGCTGAGAGGGGTTGCGACCGCCAACTGATCGTATGTACTCCATTCGGTCCAGATAAGGTCGAGGTCCAGCGTCAGGTTTGAAATGGTCGTATTGGCGATTCCAACATTGAATGACGAAGGCAACGTTAAATCAACCGAACCATCCACGGACAGCGGATCTGCGGAAACCTCCCCTTCCATCTCAAGCGCAACACGGGATTGATACCGTGCACCCATCGCCCAGTCCCGCAAAGGCTGGTAGCGAACCGACGCCGTGTAGCCATATCCGGTGTCGTTCCCGGAAAGGGTTTGCTCAATCTCGTTGCCAAGCAGGGTGGTAACCGAATTGAGCTCCGCATCGGCGGAAACCACATTGAATCCAGCGGACACCCTGAGTTGGTCGTTGATTCTGCAGGCAAGTGATGGCGTGATGTAAACGGCCTGCAACTCGCTATATGTGGCAATGGACTTCCCTGCCCAGTCGCCCGGCCACTCGGTGATAAGTCCGTAAGGAGTATTGGCGGAAAGCAAGGTCGTCAGGTTTTCAGAGATGGGCAATACACCGTAGAGGTGCGGAATCGTTCGCCATTCATCCGACATAGAAGCATTAAAGGCGGAACCAAAGGCACTGTTGAAGTCCGAGCGAACCTGTACAAAAACACTTCCCGCCATGACTGCCGACTGCTCCGTCCCGGCCAAGGCCGAGGGGTTGTACCATGCCAGCGAAAGAAGATCGTCGCGGCCACTGATGGCCGCAGCCTGCCCCAGCGCCTCGGCCGACCCCTCCGTATACAACTGGAAGCCGGCGCCGTAGCCCGTAGTACCGAGAAGCCCGAGAGCAACCAACCCAATCCATATACCCGGTTTCATCGCTCGACTCTCATCCTCCTATTGCCCCGAAGTGTTGATGGCGTACAAATAGCGTTTTACCTTCTGTGTGGTTGTTTTTTCAAATTCTTCAAAGCGGATTTCGATCCTGCGCGGACGCTTGTAGTCCGACAATGCGCTGAGCTGCAGGCGCACATCGTCCCGTATCAGCTGTTCGATTTCTCCGTCTGACAGGCGCTTGCCCCCGCGATCCTCCAGCGAAGCAACCCGCTCAAGATTGGGAACCACCAGCAAGCCCACCCGCTCGCCAACACCGTCACCGGATTCGCGGTAGCCCATCGCCAGACATTCGAAGACATAGGGGCTTTTCAGAGCCTGCCGCTCCACCTCCTCGGGATAGATATTCTTCCCCTCGCGATTGACGATCAGGCTTTTTTTGCGACCGCTGATCACAAGATAGCCTTTTTCATCGAAGCATCCCAGATCGCCTGTATGGTACCAGCCGTCCACTAGCACCATGGCGGTCTCCTCGGGATTGTTGTAGTAGCCTTGCATCACATTATCACCGCGAACCACAATTTCGCCCACACCATCGGATTTGGCTTCAGCAATCCTGACCTCCACCCCCTCCAACGGCAGGCCAACCGTTCCGATCCTCGGGGCGCCGGGCGGATTGACCGAGAGCACCGGCCCGGTTTCTGTTATGCCGTACCCTTCGACCACGGGTATGCCGAGTTTTCCCCAAACTTGCAAAGTTGAAGGACTGATCGGTGCTCCACCGGATACGATGAGGCGTAATGCGCCACCCAAACCTTGGTGGATCTTTCGGCCGACCATCTTAGCCATTCCGAATCGGTACATGAATCGGGCCGGCGTACTGGTCTCAATGCCCTCCATCACCCGGGAAAGCATTTTTTCCAGCAACAGTGGAACCGCCAAAAGCACCGTGGGCGAGCAATCTGCCATATTTGCTTTGATGGACTTGAGATTCTCGACCAAAGTTATCTCGCACCGGGCATAGAGGGGAACCAGCAGGTTGCAGGTAAAGGCAAAGGAGTGGTGCAACGGAAGCACCAACATAAAGTTATCCGTTGAACGAACATCAATGGCATCGGCAATACTGGCCACGTTCGCCATGAAATTGCGGTGCGTCAGCACGGCACCTTTCTGTCGCCCCGTCGTGCCGGAGGTATAGATAAACGAGGCGGGATATGACTCGTCGGGATCGTTGCGATCAAAAGCCCGCCCCTCTTTCATAGCCAATGAAGAAACCTCTGCCCTCAGACGTGTATAGGATAGGCAGTTGATCCGTTCACATCCCAATGCAGACTCCTCCACCGAATCCACAACCACCACATCGCGCAAGGCATGGAGCTTGGAAGAAGCATTGTCGACAATCACTGCCAAGCGGGCGGAACAAAAAACCACCGAAACCGCACAGTCATGGAAGATATGCGCAACCTCTTGCTCGCGCAGTTTGGCGTCGACCGGCACGGCCACCGCTCCGACAGCCACAATGCCATAGTAGATTTCGAACCATTCCGGAGAGTTTTCCCGATAGATGGCTACCCGGTCCTTGGGCTTCACGCCAAGTTTCGCCAGCATTTCGGAAACCTGCCGGGCCCGCTCACGCAAATCTCCGAAGGATATGGTCCGCCATGCACCCTCGTCCTTGTAGCGCAACGCCACATTGTTCGGGCACTCGTCCGCAGCTTGGTTGAGGCAATCCTTGATGGTCATGTAACCCTTCTCCATTTAAACGGCGGGATTTTGCCACAGTATCGGAAATTAGGCAACGACATCCCGAAGGTGTGCATGGGTGGATGGTCCCGGAAAAAGTGAGTCAGCATGTTGTGAATAGAGGGCGAATACAGCCTGAATCAAGCGGTCGCTTTCTGCGACTCATCCTCATCACAAACCCGGGATTCAAGGGTATAACCAATCCCCCGCACAGTATGGATCAAACGGTGTTTGAATGGTTTGTCCATCTTGTTGCGTAAGTGGTGCATTCGAACTTCCACCACATTCGTTTCAAGATTCAACGCCGAATCCCACATTTGTTCAAGGATCATGGTTTTGGATAAAACCTTCCCTTCGTTGCGCATCAGATAGTGGAGCAACTTAAACTCTAGCGGTTGCAAAGGGAGCTCTTCGGAGTCTCGATATGCTTTGCGCCGCATCAGGTCCAGCTTCAAATCCGCAACACACAAGATCCCCTGATCTTCCTGGGAAAGCCCGGACCGGCGCAACAGGGCCTGAACACGGGCAAGCAGCTCGGAGAAGGAAAACGGCTTGGTCAGATAGTCGTCTCCACCAGCCTTCAATCCCATCACCCGGGCATCGACGTCGCTCTTTGCACTAAGAAACAGAACTGGAATATGGAGGTTTGTAGTGCGTATTTCTTTGACCACATCAAACCCGTTCATGTCGGGCAATCCAACATCGCAGATCAATAAATCATAATCGGCGGACGTCATTAGCTGCAAACCGCCTTCGCCGGTAGAAGCATGCTCAACAGCATAGCCATTCCGCGTCAATTCAAGACCGATGTATGCTGCAGTAGCCTCACTATCCTCTATGAGTAGTATCCGCATAACCCCTTACAGGTACTCCATTCTGAAAACACCCTATCAGGAAAACTAAATGCGTATTTATATATCTATTCGGCATCTTGAATCAAGCACGCAGCAAATAAATATGAACAAATTAGATACATTAAACAAAAATACCAAAGATCCTGCAGGAACCTATGGGCAACATGGATCGCCGGTAGCTAAAATTCGTCAGCGCCATTCGTGCTTTGGGTATCGGCCCTTCAGCTCTTTTTTGATCAGCGGATACGAGTTGGTCCAGAACGACTTCATATCCTGCGTCTTTTGCTGCGGGCGCTGGTTCGGTGCCAGCGCCTCCACCACCACCGGAATCAGCCCAAACCCAATCTTCGGTACCTCCTCCAGGCCATAAAGCTTCTGGATGGTGGCGGAGAGAATCGGCGGCTGACCCCTTTCGTAGCGCACCTTCGCATTATATCCGCTCGGCAGCTGGATGCGCTCCGGCGCCTGCTTGTCGATCATTGCGAGCTGGGCGGGCGACAGCCACGACTTGACCGTCTTCCAGACCGAGCGGTCCTTCAGGTCGCGCTTGCACACCGCGCCGAGACAGATTTCCTGCACCATCGCCCGCCGCGCCTCTTCGTCGATCGCCGGAATGCCATAGTCCGGACAACCGGCCGCCAAACAGTTTACGCGCGCGATCCAGCGTTCTACGTTTTCGTCCCACTTGTAGAGCTCAAGCCGCCCGGCCAGCACCTCCTCCGCGATGAGTTCGGCCGCCTGTTGCGGATCGACCTCCTGCTTCATGCTCGCATGCAGCTCCAGCCCGCGGAACGATTTCCAATGCTTCGTCACCACGCGCTTGAGCACCGGATCGAAAACCGCCTCCGCCTTTTCCTCCATGTCTTCGGGAAACAATTCGTCGAGCCAGACTTCGCTAATCGCCGTGCATAGATTAAGCCGGACATTGAGTCCGCGCCCTTCGATTTCCGCAATCTCGGCCGCCACCACCAGTTCGCTATCGCGCACCACGCTGTCGCGATCGAGGTCGCCGGCGCGGCCATGCACCACCTCGCAATGCAACGTTCCAACATCGCGCCGCTTCGCCACCTGATCCGAAAATGCCAGCAGGATGCACTTCTGCAAATCCTCGTCCAACGGCGCGCGCGTGTTGACCTTCAGCCCGGCCTTTTCGGCCATCGAGAGAAAGCGTTCATACAATGGTTTCACCTGACGTGCTGCGGCACCATTGACCCCGAGCTTGCGGCAGGCGTCGGAATGATAGTTGTTCTTGTCGACAAACATCCAGGCGCGCATCAGCCGCTTGAAATCCGAAATGCCATCCTCGCCCAGCATGTCGTCGCGGTGGCCGCGCGTTGCCGCACCCTTGTTGCGTTCAAGGATGGAACGCCCCTGCGTCAGCGCCGCAATCAGGCAGGCCTGCTGGACACAGTCATACTCATCGCCCGCCAACAGCATGCGCGCATAGCGCGGATGCATCGGAAACTGCACCATCTTTTTGCCGACAGCCGTCAATTTCCCTTGATGATCCAGCGCGCCCAGATCGGTCAGCAGCGTCAACGTGTTCGCCAGTGACTTTAGGTTCGGCGGTTCGAGCCAGTTAAAATTTTCGACATCTTCGATGCCGCCCGCCTTGAGCGTCAACACCACCTCCGCCAAATCATGCCGGAGGATTTCCGGTAGCTCCTGCATCGGACGCGCAACATGCTCCTGCTCCGTCCAGAGCCGCATGCAGACGCCCGGCGCGGTACGGCCCGCACGCCCCGTCCGCTGGTCGGCGGAAGCACGGCTGATGCGCTCAACCAAAAGTGTATCGATTCCGCGGTTGGGATCATAGCGCGCGATACGCGCCAACCCGCTGTCGATCACCACCCGGAC
>JBNKSB010000080.1:0-3425 GCA_050297095.1 Pontiella sp.
GTCTTGGCGATGCGCTCCACCTGTTTCAGGTAATCGGCAATATCCTCGCGCGGTCGTAATTCGTAGGCACGGCGCAACAACGGAATTGCATCCTGATACTTGGCCTGCCCGACCAGCATCTGCCCATGGTAGAGTTTGGCCTCCGCCTCGTACTTTTCGATACCCTCGGCCCGCTCATAGTAGAATATCGCCTTTTCCGGGACGTTGCGGCCATAGTGTTGGGCCAGCAGGATCAGGGCTTCGCCATCGAGCGGATCGACCTGGACCACTTCCTCCAGAATCTTCACTACGTCCTCGCCGCCACCTTCGGCCACGGCCACGCGGGCCTGCAACTTGAGCAACTCCTTCAGGCTGGATTGGTCGAGGCCGCTCTTGCGTTCGGCCACATGAGCAAGCAAGCGATTCGCTTCGTTCAATGCCCCTCGGGCGGCGAGAATCTTGGCGGCGCGCAACGGTTTTTCCGGATGCTCGCTGTTATCCAGCGCATAGGCGCGAAGGTAGGCGTCGGCCGCCATGTCCCAACGCGAATCGTTGACATAGATGTCGGCCAGCATGGTCATGCTGTCCGGCGTGGATTTTCCGATTGTATCGACATATTCATAGTTTTCAGCGGCGCGCATGGGTTGCTTGAGACCAAGGTAGGCGTTGGCCTGCAGCAACCAGAAATCGGCGTTGTCGGGCTGCTTCACGATCAGCGTGTCGCAAAGGCTGGCGGCATCGCCGTACTTCTGTTGCTTGAAGAGGCTGCGGGCAAGGCCGAGCTGCCAATCGAGGGTTTCCGGGTCGAGCAGGATCGCCTGCCGATAAGCGGACTCGGCACACAGATGGTTTTCCGTCGAGGCATAGGCAAAGCCCAGCAATCCATAGGTCATGCTCGTATTTCCGCCCAGCTCAACCGTCTTGGTCAGGAACGGCAGCGCCTTCTTGAAATCGCCGTTGCGGATATAAATCAGACCCGCGTTATTGTAGGCACGGCGAAAGTTCGGAAACTGTTCGACGGCCTGGTTATACAACTCCAGCGCCTCGTCGAGCCGGTCCTGCTGGAAGTAGAGGTTGGCCAACGTGAACTCAAAGGTGGCGGAGGAGGATTCGCCACAGTTTTTCTTCAGCAGTCTGATTGCCTTCTGGCTGTCATCGTCGTCCGACATGGCAGCAAGAATCTTCTGCATCTGCTCATATTCCACCGCCGTCAGGCTCGGCTCGATATCGGTATTGACACCGTAGCTGGCGAGAAACTCCTTCTGGAATCTTTCGCCGTCCCAAATGGAAAGATTCACGCTCGCATTAGCGGGCTGAACAGGTTTCTCGCCCATCTTATCAATCTGTCCCATGTCGGTTTCAGCCAGCATCTGGTCCTGTGCCGGCGTTTGGGAGTTTGCAATGGCATCGAACAGAGTGTCCAGTTCCTGGGCTTGGGCCATGCTGCCAACCAGCAAACCGGACAGGATTATCAATCGTTGCTTATTCATCATGTTGCATTCCTATTTTTGAAAAGTGATGGGTACGCGCATCCGGAACTGGACAGGTTTTCCCTTACGTTTGCCGGGTTCGAATTTCCACTGCTTAACCGCCTTGATCGCCGGCTCGTTGAAAGCGGGATGGGTCGACTTCTGAACCTTCAGGTCGCGGGTGCGCCCGGCCTTGTCGACAATGAAAAGAACATACACGGTACCCTGCATCCCCTTGCGGGCAAGCTCGGGCGGATAGATCGGCGCGGGCTGGTATACCACGCGCGGCTTCTGGTCGAGATCGGAGAGCGAGAAAATGGCGTCCACCTCTTCGCTGCTGCCAGTCATGCCGTTCAGGTTGATCTGGAAATCGCCGCCGAATCCGCCATCGCCCGGACTGAGTGCCAGCTCCAGCTGCGACAAGTCGAGCGGCTGGGCATCGACCGCCGGCGGGGGGGGCTCCGGCTCCTCCTCCGGTTCTTCTTCCGGCTCCTCCATCGGCGGAGGCGGCGGAGGCTCCAGTTCGGCCACATCCACGGTCCGGATGGTCAAATCCTTGGTCAATGGCTTGGTGATGACTTGCAGCACCGGTAGGATCATGAAGATCCCCAGCGAAACGACCACCGACAGACCTAGGTAGAACGTGTGGTTCAGTACCGGTTTAAATGGCTTCAACAATTCCTTCACAACCGTTTATCCCTGATTCTTGAGTGTGGCAATGCTGACTTTCTGCGCGCCGGCCAGCTTGGCCTCGTCGATTACCCGCACCAGCAAGCCGGACATGACGTTCTGGTCGGCCTGCACGATCACGGGAACCTCTTCCTTCTGCATCATGCGCTTTACGAGCGGACGCACACCGGCAACCCCGATTTCACGGCCGCCGTATACGATTTCGCCCTTGTCGGTGATCGCCAGCAGAATGCTGGTCTTTTCCAGCTGCACCGACGAAGCCGCCTGCGGTTTATCGACCTCCACGCCGGTCTCTTCCACGAAGGTGGTGGTTACAATGAAGAAAATGAGCAGGATGAATACGCAGTCGATGAGCGGGGAAATATCCACGCCTGCTTCTGAATTGTCGTCTGTATTGCTTCTAAAGCGTGCCATGGGATTGCTCCGGAAATAATTGATGATTGCTGATTGTCGATTGCCACTGCACTTCGTTTCGTTGCTGTCGCAGACGACAGCCTCGCTTCGCGTGCCGATTTGCGGGCCTGCGACCGCATATGGATTGCAGGGCGCGAATGGTCGAAAACCTTCGCGCCGCGGCTGGAAGGTCTTCGACCATTCCAGCCCTACAACAAAAGCCAACGCCACCTGCCTGTCCGCCGTAGCCTTGGCGAAGGTGGAAGTTCCACAAATCGGAAATCAAAAATCTAAAATCGGAAATGATGCTGTTCATGCCGCCTCCGCTTTTTTGTTTTGCTTGTAGAGTCGTTGCGTGCAGACGGTCTGCAAGTGGGCGAGGAAGGCCTTGTACTGTTCGTGCTCGCGCGCCAGCTTGTACTGGAAAATCAGTCCGGGAAGCGCCACCAGCAATCCAGTCTCGGTCGTGATCAGGGCTTCGGAAATCCCGCTGGCCACCATGCCCATGGTCTTGTCGCCGCCCGATCCGGTGGCGAGTGCCGCGAAGGTAGCGAGCATGCCGGTCACCGTACCCAGCAACCCGAGCAATGGTGCCACGCTGACACAGGTCTGCATCACCTTCAGGTCGCGGTCGAACGGGGCGACTTCCGTCTGGTGCAGCTCGTCGAAATAGATGGCCATCTCCTCCAGCGTATTGGCGCCCATCACGAACCGGATCATCCGGCCCACCGGCCCACGGCCGGATTCGGGCTTCTTGACCCACTTCTTCATCTTTTTTTCGGTCACGTAGAGATACCCCTTGCCGCGGACACGGAAAAAGATGCTGTGGCCAAGATAGAAAATAATCACCGCATCGACCGCCAAGGCAATCATGCCCCAACCGCCCGAGGCCCA
>JBNKSB010000081.1:0-3237 GCA_050297095.1 Pontiella sp.
GCGGAAATGATGGATATCAGCGTCAACCTGCCGTTGGAAGATGCGCTCGATGCCGGCTGGAAGATTCTAGCCGACTGCTTCGAACCGGCCGAAACCGGCATCGCATCCAAGCTGACGGATCAATTCTGGCCGAAAACCGCAGAGTAAGGGCAGGTTGCAACCTGCCCATGCATTCAGGCAAGTAACATGGCTAAAATAAAACTAACCAAGAATGAGCTCAAGGCGCAACGCGATGCGCTGGCCCGGTTCAATCGCTATCTGCCGACCCTGATGCTTAAGAAGCAGCAACTCCAGATGGAGATGCGGCGCCTTGATCAGGAAATTCTGGAAAAGCGGGATGAGGAGCAGGAGGCACGCGCCAAGCTAAGTTCGTGGATTCAGCTCTATTCGGAACCCGTCGACCTGGCCCCCTATGCAGAAGTCGATTCGCTAATCACCTCGCACGGCAATATTGCCGGCGTCAATATTCCGATCCTTGAAGAACTCACCTTTAAATCGGTTTTGCCGGACCTGTTTGAAACCGATGCGTGGACTGACGAAGGGATCAGCGTATTGAAGCAGCTCACCCGCCTCCGCGTCGAACGCCAGATTCTCGAAGAGCAGCATCGCCTGCTCGGCGAGGAGCTACGCACGACGACCCAGCGTGTAAACCTGTTTGAGAAAGTGAAAATTCCCGAGGCCAAGGAAAACATCCGTGTGATCCGCATCTTCATGGGCGACCAGCAGACCGCGGCCGTGGCCCGCTCCAAAATCGCCAAAGGAAAAAGCGCATGATCGTTAAGATGAAAAAACTGACGCTCCTGTGCACGGTTGCGCAACAGGAGGAGACACTGAAAAAATTGCGGGACCTCAAGGTTGTTCACGTTGAGCATGTGCAGGCGCCCGAAGGCAAGGAGCTGGAACAGGCGCGCAATCACCTCCTCTATGTGCAACGTGCCAAGGAAGTGTTGCAATCCCGTCCGGATACAGATGCCACAGGCAAGGATCCCGACCAGCTTGTGGATACCGTATGGAAACTGATCCACAAGGAAAAAGAACTTCAGGAAACCCTGCAGGCGCTTGAACATGAAAAGGTTCGTATCACCCCGTTCGGCGAATTCGACCCGTGCGAAATCCAAAAGCTGAATAAACGGGGTCTCTGCATTAAACTCTACGAATTACCGATCAAGGATACACCGGAAGCACCGGAAGGCGTAGCCATCAGCGAGATCAGCCGCGACAAGAACATTATCTATGTGCTGGCGGTTGGTCGCGAAAAGTTTTCCATACCCGCCCATGAAGTAAAGCTTCCCGACCGCTCGTTGTCCAAAATTGATCACCACATCGAGAAGACCAAAAAAGCGATGGCGGAAAACGACGCAGAGTTCGAAATATATGCCGGATACAAGCACATGGCGGAGCAGATCGCCGACAATGCCGCCGATGGCGTCACGTTTCTGGAAGTGCAGAACGGTATGGGCTCGGAAGATGTGGTCACCTATCTCAAGGGATTCTATCCGGTTGATCGCGAAAGCGACATCGTGGCCGCAGCCGAAGAAAATGGCTGGGGCTATAAACTTGAAGAAGTTTCCGACGAAGACGAGCCGCCCACCCTGCTCCGCAATCCCAAATGGGTTTCGCCTATCAAGGCCGTATTCAATGTGATCGGTGTTGTTCCGGGATACAAGGAGCTGGACGTAAGCGCGGTGTTCCTGATTTTCCTGAGCATCTTCTTTGCCTTTTTGATCGGTGACGCCGGTTATGGACTTCTGTTCATCGGGCTCTCTCTGTTTGGAAAAGCAAAAACCAAAGGGAAAGCGGAAGCCCAGCCGGGATTGAACCTGTTGTTGATCATGAGTATCTGCTGCGTAATCTTCGGAGCACTGACCGGCAATTACTTCGGAATACCGACACAAGATCTCTGGTCCCCGCTTCAGAAATTAGTCAGTGGGTTCATGATAGGCTACCCTGGCGTGAATGGCTGGGAGGGTGCGAAAGCCGTCTCCGCCAACAACATCATGTTCATCTGCTTTGTGGTCGGCGCGATCCACATTACCATAGCCCACGTCTGGAACTTTATCCGGAAAATTAACAGCACGGCCTGCCTGGGTGATTTAGGATGGATAATGACCACCTGGTCATTGTTCTTCATGGTATTGGATTTGGTTATAGGAGCGGATAACATCGTTATCCCAATGATCCCTTCAAAGATCCTTTACAGTATTCTGGGCAGCGGTGCCGGACTGATCCTGATCAGCATACTTACGCAGAAAAATTATTTCGGCGTGGTTACGCTGGCCCTCGACCTGATTAACAACTTTGTGGATATCATTTCATACGTTCGCCTCTACGCTGTGGGAGCCGCTTCGCTAGCGATCGCGGTTGCGTTCAATGAAATGGCGACAGGCGTGGGCTTCAAGGGACTTGCCTCCCTCGGCGCGGCGTTCATCTTGTTTCTGGGACATGGGTTGAACATCATACTCTGTGCAATGGGGATCCTGGTGCACGGCATTCGTCTGAACACACTGGAATTTTCCGGTCACGCAGGGGTTGAATGGGGAGGACGGCACTTCAATCCGTTCAAGAAAACAGCAAAACTTTAAACTAATTGGAATCGACAACAGGAGATAAAAAATGGAAGCAACAACAGTAGAAGCTCTGGCAAAAATGGGTGCCGCTATGGCATTGGGGTTTGGCGCGATTGGATCTGCGCTGGGTACAGGTACTGCCGGGATGGCCGGCATCGGTGCTTGGAAAAAATGTTACCTGCAGGGCAAGGCTGCTCCCTTCATCCTGCTCGTATTCATCGGCGCTCCGCTATCGCAGACCATTTACGGCATGCTGCTCATGAACTTTATTCTGAAGGCAGACCCCAGTATAGCCCAGCTCGGCGCAGGCATCATTGGTGGTATCGCCATGGGCATGTCCGCCTGGTATCAAGGCAAGGCAGGTGCTTCCGGATCGGACGCCCTTGCTGAAACCGGCCAGGGATTCGGCAACTACCTTACCGTACTCGGTATCGTGGAAACCGTGGCCCTCTTCGTGATGATCTTCATCCAGAAGGCACTGTAGCCCCCCGCCTTCATCGCGGGAATGGAAAACGCCCCTTCGCTTATGCGGAGAGGCGTTTTTTATTTTCGACGTTCAGAATGCGAAAATCGTTATTCGATATTCCCTACCCCCACTTGCCTTTGTTCATGTGGCCTTGCATTTCGGTCATGGAGAGTTTCATCTGGATGTAGGAAGCCTTCAGGCTCT
>JBNKSB010000082.1:0-18368 GCA_050297095.1 Pontiella sp.
GTTTTCCACCCAAAGCGAATCATTCGCCCCCCGTCGCAGAGGGGGCAGAAAAACCGAATTCTGGACAAACTGGCGCGGCTGGGCCAACGTCGGCACGGCTCCGAGCTTGGATTGATCGGCGACCAGGTTTTGCAGCTCATAAACCGAGTCGATTAAATCGGTAGAGGTGCCAAAGTGATAAAACCCGGCATTGGACAGCGGCACCACTGCGGTCGTCAGCGAGCTGATTTCCGAATCAGCCTGAACCGGATTCGACCCCATGCTTAACGCCCAGCTCCCATACATGTCATACGTGTCCGGCACGCCGTGGCTGAACCGCTGCCGGTCGGCATCCCATCCACTCTTTTTCATGAGGCAGTCCACGGCCCGTTCCGTCAGCAGCCAGATGCCGACATCAACCATAAACACATTCTCGCGTGACCTTTCGCGGATGGTGTCCGGCGTCGGTTTTTGCAGGAATGTGGTCAATTTTCCCGGCTCGCTGCGATCGCAGAACATAACACCAAAGTTCTGGGCTTCTTCCGGCTTTACCCAGAGGCCGAAAAACACGACATCCGCATCCGGAATGGATGGGAGATCCCCGCGTATTCGCACCATGGCATCGCCGCTGGCGACCATGACACGCGCGGTATCCGGCGCTTTTTGGGCCAGCCGTTGCAAGGTCGGCTCCGCCAGGTCGAGCAGGGTTTGGTCAATGTGCTGTCCCAATGCCCAGCGGAAGACCGGAACCGGGATGAACAGCTTTCCCGGCGCGGCATACGGCGGCAAGCGGCGACTTTCCCCTCCCCCATGAATAATCAGCTTTCCGTTCTTTCTTATCCATGCGGAAAAGGATTCTTCTCCCGAGGCCTGCCAGGCCTGCTCCAACACATACGCCGTGCCCCCGCCGGATCCGAGCTGTTGCCCGGGGGGATCGAAGGTGGAAAAGGCCCGCTTGGCCACGCCGGCCTCGCAGTCCGACAAATGCCGGGACATGTTGGGAGGAAGCGAAAGCAGAAGATCATATCTATTATTCTCAATCATGCAGGGGAGTCCCTTCTTTGGAATGATGTTGCTCAAGCATGGGTTTTCCTACTCGATCGTGGCCTGAACTTCGATCGATCCACCTCAATTCTGATTGTTCTACGTCGTACCGCAGCGGGTTCCGGTTCCGGCACATGGCAGTTCGCCCTTATAACATCCAACATGAAACACCGGTTGGTCAATACTGGATCACCCGGGATACCGGACCGCTGGCGGGGTTTCGGCCCATCAGGAATCCGTATCAGCACCAATGCCAAACATCTTCACGGTGCCCTCCCCCGCACTATTCCCGCCGAACGTCGATATACAAATAAAAAAGCGGCGCACGCCCAGAGGCATGGCCGCTTTTTCTTACAGCGCAACGCGTCCTACTTGTAGGCCACTTCGCCCAGGCGCAACTCGCTCTTGAAGCTGCGCAACTTGGTATCGGCGTCGATAACCACGATCTCGATATCAGCCATTTCGCAGAAGGCTTCAATGTGACGGGTGTCTACCTGTTGTGTGTAGACCGAGTGGTGCGCGGCACCAGCAAGAATCCATGCAGCGGCACCCACTTTGAGGTTCGGCTGCGGAATCCAGAGGGCGCGGGCCACCGGAAGTTTCGGCAGGTCGTGTTCCGGCACAATGGCTTCTACTTCGTTGACAACGATGCGGAAGCGGTTGCCCATGTCGATCGGCGAAATATTGATCGCCGGGCCGGCCGGGGAGTTGAAGACCAGGCGAGCCGGATCATCCTTGCCGCCAATGCCGAGCGGGTGCGTTTCCAGCGAAGGCTTGCCAGCCGCGATGGACGGGCATATTTCGAGCATGTGCGATCCAAGCACCTTCTGGCCTCCGGCTTTGTCGAGGTGGTAGGTGTAGTCTTCCATGAAGGAGGTCCCGCCTTCCAGGCCTTCACTCATCACCTTGACGATGCGGGTCATGGCAGCGGTCTTCCAGTCACCTTCGGCGCCAAACCCATACCCGTCAGCCATCAGGCGCTGTACGGCGAGGCCGGGCAGCTGCTTGAAGCCATGCAGGTTTTCGAAGGTCGTCGTGAAGGCCTTGAATCCGCCTTCTTCGAGGAAGGCGCGCAGGCCGATTTCGATACGGGCCTGCTCACGAACGTTTTCGTCCAGAGCATCGCCATGGATATCAAAGAGCTGCTTGTATTCCTCAACGACGGCATCAATCTGCTCATCGGTCACTTTGTCGACATAGATTTTCAGGTCGCCCATGCCGTAGCCGTTGACCTCATAGCCAAACTTGATCTGCGCTTCGACCTTGTCGCCTTCGGTAACGGCCACTTGGCGCATGTTGTCGCCAAAACGGGCCACCTTGAGATTCTGGGCTTCGTGCCAACCAAGAGCGGCGCGGGTCCAGACGCCCAGCTCGTCGCGAACTTCCGGGTCTTCCCAGTGGCCGACTACGATGCCGCGATTCTTGCGCAGGCGCGAGCAGATGAAACCAAACTCACGGCCACCGTGGGCGGACTGGTTCAGGTTCATGAAGTCCATATCAATTTCGGACCACGGGATATCGCGGCCGAACTGCGTGTGCAGATGGACAAAAGGTTTCTTGAGGGTGGTCAGGCCCTTGATCCACATTTTGGCCGGGCTGAACGTGTGCATCCACGTGATCAGTCCAATGCAGTTTTCGGCCGCATTGGCGTCACGGCACATTTCATATACTTCATTCGGGGTTTTAACCGTTTCCTTCCATACCACTTCGGCAGGAATGGTTGCGTCGGCGTTGAGGGCCTCGGCGATTTGCTTCGCATCGGCAGCCACTTGCTCGAGCGTTTTTGGTCCGTAGAGGTGCTGGCTGCCAGTGACGAACCAGAGTTCCAACTTTTTACTCATATGAACTACTCCTTATTTAACATTGTTGTATTTGTATTCCATAATTAGCCCGTCCACAAGGAACGGGCTGTCTACCATCTACTTTACGCTAAATTTGTAGATGGTGGTCGTATCGTATTTTTCACCGGGTCTCAAGATTACACTCGGCCAGCCTTCTTCGCCCTCGTGGTTGATGCTATCGGGGGCGTGCTGGGTTTCCAGACACAGGCCGCTGCGATGCTTGTAGGCCTTGCCGGACTTCCCAACCAGACGACCGTCGAGGAAGTTGCCGCCGTAGAACTGAATGCACGGTTCCTCGGTGATGACTTCCAGTACGCGACCGCTCTTCGGCTCATGCAGCGTGGCCGCCAGCTCCATGCCGTCGCCTTTGCGGTCCAGCACCCAGTTATGGTCGTAGCCGGGACCGTACTTGATCTGCTGGTTGTCGGCGTCGACATCCTTGCCGATTTCCTTCGGCTCGCGGAAGTCGAACGGCGTTCCGGTCACATCGGCAAATTCGCCGGTCGGGATCAGTCCGGCATCGACCGGCGTGGTCTTGGAGCCGTTGATCTTCAGGATGTGATCGTTGATCGTATCCGCCCCTTCTCCCGCGAGGTTGAAGTAGGTGTGGTTCGTCACATTGACGACCGTAGCCTTGTCGGTCGTGGCCTCGTAGTGCATCACGATCTCGTTGTCGTCGGTCAGCGTGTAGGTCACGCTGAGCTTCAGGTTGCCGGGATAGCCTTCTTCACCATCTTTGGCGAGATAGCTGAACTTTACCCCGTTGTCCACGATTTCGGCGTTCCACACAACCTTGTCAAAGCCCATGTTGCCGCCATGCAGGTGGTTTTCACCATTGTTGGTGGCCAGCTCGTACTCGGTGCCGTCGATGGAAAACTTCCCTTTCGCGATGCGGTTGCCATAACGGCCAACCACCGCGCCGAAATACGGACGGTCAATCGCGTTGATGTAGCCTTCGACGCTGTTGTATCCCAGCGCCACATCAGCCATGTTGCCGTCGCGGTCGGGCACGATAATCGAGGTGATCGTGGCACCATAGTTGGTGATTTTCACGACCATGCCGTTTTTATTCTTCAAGGTGTATTCCTTGATCGAATCAAAGTCCGAAACACATACGCCCTGGTCAGAGCATGCGGGGGCCTTTTTCAACGGACAACGAGCAGCCTCCGAGCAGGCTTGCTCGGTAGTCGTGCAACCCGTGAGGGCAGCAACTGCGATGAGTGATAGAATGATGTTTTTCATGATGATGTCCTTTTTTAAATTACCAGAAGTACCAGTAGAATACGCCGGTGAAGGCCAAGATGATCCCGGTGTGAACCAGGTCCATGGCATTCCAGCTCTGGCGGGTTTCCGCCTTCTGTTCATCGGATTCCGTACCGAATACCAATCCCTTGATCTTGGCGGGATCCGGAGCCTCGGTCGCAAAGCTGACGATGGCAACGATCAACATGCAGACCACGAGCATTCCCCCGGAGAAGAAGAGCCAGTTCACATCAAAGAACAGTGATTTGAACCAGCTACCAGCGCTGTCTGCCCCGATGGTGGTGTAGTATACCTTCGCACCCAGGCGCGTCAGACCGATGATCATGCCCGAAAGCAGGCCCCACATACCGCCCTTCGCGGAGGCACGTTTCCACAGAACACCAAGCAGGAAGGCTGCTGCGATACCGGGAGCCAGTACGGACTGGACGTCCTGCAGGTAGGTGTAGAGCACGTCGCCGACGCTTTTCATGATCGGGATCCAGAGAATGCCGAGCACCACGATAACGACGGTGGCAACACGGCCTACATGCACCAGGTGGTGCTGCGATGCGTTCGGCTTGAACTTCTGGTAGAAGTCGATCGTGAAGAGCATGGCCGAAGAGTTAAACAGCGATGCCAGCGAACTCATCAGCGCCGCCAGAATACCGCAAACCACGAGACCTTTTACACCGGCCGGCAGCAACGTAGCGACCAACGTCGGGAAAGCCGCATCCGCGTTTGCGTTGCCATTTTCCAGCAACGGCAGAAAAGCGCCGGTCTTCTGGTGGATGGCAAATGCGATCATGCCCGGAACAAGGAACAGGAACACAGGCGTCAGCTTCAGGTAGGCCCCAAAGATAGCGCCGCGCCGCGCCTGCTGCTGGTCGCGACCGGAGAGAACGCGCTGCACAATGAACTGGTCTGTGCACCAGTACCAGAAACCAATGACGGACGAACCGATCAGAACGCCAAGCCAAGGGAAATCCTTGTCGCTGTTACTGCGGATCAGGTTGCCCATGCTGTCACCGTACTCATTAACGGGCGTTGCACGGACAATTTCCATCATCTGGTTCCAGCCGCCCAATTCCTTCAGGCCGAGGGTGACGATAATCAGCGAGCCGAGTAGCAGGATCGGAGTCTGGAGAACAGATGTGTACAGCACGGATTTCATGCCGCCCAGAACCGTGTACAGTGCGGTAATCAGAACCAGCCCAATGGCCGAGATCCAGAAAAAGTCGATGCCCCAGAGTTTGTCGATGCCGAATACCTGCTGGAAAACCAGCCCGCCGGCATAAACCGTCACCGCTACCTTGGTGAGTACGTAGCTGATCAACGAGATCAGCGAAAGAATGGTGCGCGATTCCGGATTATAGCGTTTTTCCAGGAATTCCGGCATGGTCAGCACCATGCTGCGGGAATAAAACGGTACGAATGCCCAACCCAGAATCAGGATCATCCAGCCCTGGATTTCCCAGTGCGCCATGGCCATACCGCTTGATGCGCCAGCACCCGCCAGACCAATCAAATGTTCCGAACCGATGTTCGAAGCAAAAATCGAAGCCCCGATGGCCACCCAGCCTGCACCACGACCGGCGAGAAAGTAGTCCTGGGAGTCCTCTTCCTTCTGCAGGGTTACCCAGACAATAATACCAATCAAAGCTAGCGCAAAGATAGTGACTACGCCCCAGTCCAATCCAGTAAACGCGGGACCCGCCTCAGCCAGGATCCCCAATGGTTGCAATGTTACCATACCCTCTCTCCTATTTATTTTTGCCCATAATAGGCATTGGCTCCGTGCTTACGGAGATAATGCTTATCCATCAAATATTGATCCACCGCGCCGATGCCCGGATTGAGCCCCAGCGTGATGGACGCCATTCTGGCCACCTCCTCAAGGATGCGACCGTTCACCACCGCCTTCATGGCGTTGGCCCCCCACGTGAACGGTGCATGACTGGAAACCAGCACCCCGGGAAGTTCCGAGGCTTTCAGCCCGTTCGTTTCAAAATGTTCGGCAATCACCTTGCCCGTGTTCAGTTCGTACGCGCCCTCGATCTCCTCCTGCGTCAGTGGGCGTGTGCAGGGAACAGACCCGTAGAACGTATCCGCATGCGTCGTTCCAAGGCAAGGAATTTCGCGGTGCGCCTGCGCCCAGGCCGTGGCATAAGTGGAATGGGTGTGCACCACCCCGCCGATGTCTTCAAATACACGGTAGAGATGCCAGTGCGTAGCGGTGTCGGACGAGGGATTCATCTTTCCTTCAACCTTCTCCCCGGTTTCCAGCGAAATAATCGGAATATCGTCCGGCGTCATTTCATCATAGTCGACGCCGCTCGGCTTGATGGCAAAAACGCCCGCTTCGCGATCCACTTCGCTGGCATTGCCCCAGGTCAGGATCGCCAACTGCACGCGGTTGATCTCCTTGTTCGCCGCGCATACTCTTTCCTTCAAAGCTTCGTAACCCATGAGTCCATCCTTTTCCGACCACTGAATACACGGAAGGCTCTGCTTTTATTTGCTTCCGGGTATTCGGTGTATTCCGTAGTTTACTTATGCAAGTGTATCGACGGCGGCCTGCTCGATGGCCAAGCCCTTGTGATAGCGTTCAAAGTAGGCGTTGAACCCTTCGACATCCTCGGGAAGTGGCTTGACGGGTTCGCCGATGCTTCCGGCAAAAATGGGCTTCAGGAATTCCGGCAGTGTTTGGCCGTCCTTCTTCTGAACCATGTAGGAGGCCAGCAGGGCAATCCCCCACGCGCCACCTTCGCCGGCGGTTTCTAGAATGGAAACCGGAGCCCCCGTTGCTGCTGCCATGATGCGCTGACCAACTTCCGCCGCCTTGAAGAATCCTCCGTGTCCACGGATTTCATCCACCTCGACGCCCTCTTCGACCATCAGGATGTTCATTCCGGTTCGCATGGCGCACAGTGCCGTGTACAGGTGGGTTCGCATAAAGTTGGCCAGCGTAAACTTGCTGTCCTGCGAGCGTGCAAACAGCGGACGGCCTTCACTGAAACCGGTAATATGTTCGCCGGAAAGATAGCCATAGGAAAGCAGCCCGCCACAGTCGGCGTCGCCCTTCAGGCCTTCTTCCAAAAGCGAATCAAACAGCTTCGGCGTATCGAATTCCGCGCCCAAGACCTTGGCCGCCTCGCCCAGCAGGCTGATCCAGGCATTGTAGTCGGAGGTACAGTTGTTGGAGTGGGCCATGCCGACGAGCTTGCCGTCGGGCGTAGTGACCAAATCGATTTCGTGGTGTGCTTTCTTGAGGTCTTTTTCCAGCACCAGCATAGCGAATACAGAGGTTCCGGCGGAAACGTTACCGGTGCGGACCTCAACGCTGTTGGTCGCAACCATACCCGTGCCGGCATCGCCTTCCGGCGGGCAGAACGGAATCCCCGCTTCCAGATTACCGGTCGGGTCGAGTAGCTTCGCACCCTCTTCGGTCAGTACGCCGGCCGCTTCACCTGCGCCCAAAACCTTTGGCAGCAGATCTTTCAGTTTCCAGCCCACGGAATCCGCCACCTTGGCGTCAAACTTTGCAAGCATCGCTTCGTTGTAATCCTGCGTGGCAATATCGATCGGGAACATGCCGGAGGCTTCGCCAACGCCCATCACCTTTTCGCCGGTCAGCTTCCAGTGGACATAGCCGGCCAGGGTCGTTGCGTGTGCAATCCGGCCAATATGGTCTTCCTTGTTGAGAATCGCCTGGTAGATATGGGCAATACTCCAGCGCTGCGGAATCGGATAGTCAAAGAGTTCGGTAAGCTCAGCCGAAGCCTGCTCCTGAATATTGTTGCGCCAAGTGCGGAAAGGAACCAGCTGTTCGTCGTTCACATCGAAAACCATGTAACCGTGCATCATGGCACTGAAACCGATGCCCTTAACCTTTTTAACGGTTACGCCATATTCCTTCTCAACATTTGCCTGCAACTCAGCCACGCTGTTCTGAATGCCCTGCCATACCTCTTCCAGCGGATAGGTCCAGATTCCGTCGGCCAACGTGTTTTCCCAGCCATGGCCTCCCGAAGCAAGTGGCATGTTGTCCGGACCGATCAAAACAGCCTTGATCCGGGTCGACCCCAATTCGATGCCGATAACGCCCAGACCATCTTGAATTACTCCTGCGATCGATGAAATATTCGTATCTGTCATTTCCTGTCCCCTGTTTATCATTCCCGATTTCCATTCCCAACTGGTCATGGGTGAATCTTCACGGCTAAAACGCGTGCGGCATCATTGTGGAGACCGATAAAAAAGTCAAAATACAACCTGACCAGGCATGTCGCCACACTTCACCTGGAGAGTCGCGCTTTTCAGACATGCTTCAGCTACATCCTCAGGCAAGACACCCTCCGACCACTTATAAAACATTGTTTCGTAAAGAGAGTTTATTGCATAAACCCAAGGAGGGTCTCAATCTAAAAAACAAAGAATATTCAGGGCTTTCCGTCCGCAGGGAAAGCGCCTTGCCGATTCGCGAACCGTATGGATCCAGACGTTATGCAGCATACTGATTTCTTTACTCTCACGCTGCAATCTGGCACTCTAACTCTGAATTTGTATATACAAACGGGAAAATGATGACCGCGATCAAAAAGAAAAAAAAGGCAAGCAACAGCTCGGGACAACCCAGAATCCTGCGTCAAATCAACCTGCAGACCGTTTCCCGCCAAATGCGGCGCATGGAGCTGTTTTCAAAAATCGATCTTGCCCGTGAAATCGGCATCAGCACCACCACGATGACCAAGCTGTTTGCGCAGCTGGAGGATAAAGGGCTGATTGAAGTCAGCCCCGTCGAGGACACCTCGTTTGGCCGTCCAAAGATCCTTTATCAGCTTTCCCCCACCCTTCAAGTGGCCGTGGTGGAGATCGATCTCCAGGAGACCTGCATCTGCTTTTCCGATCTTCAGGGGACCGTAAAAGCGGAAAACAGGGTCTGCTTTCCGACCGGAAACAATGTGGATGAACTGTTTTCAAACATTGAACGTGAATTTAATTCGCTGAAAACCAAGCTAAAGGCTCCCTGCAAACTGATTGGCGTCAGCCTTCCCGGCCTTATTGAGACTGAAAGCGGCCAAAGCGTGCTGAACCCGAACCTGCATTGGCTGGAAGGGATTAGGCCGGCTGCCCGCATAGCCCGGAACCTAGGCATCCCGGCCGTCATCATGCACGAAGAACGTGCCCTGAGCCGCGCACAGCTCCGCACACCCGATGCCTCCAGCAACTACATTACCATGGATTTCAGTGCCGGTGTCGGCATGAGCGTAGTGGTGAACGGCGCGCACCTTGACGGCGGCAGTGGCTATGCCGGGGAAATCGGCCACATCATTATGCAACCCGGAGGTAAGCTCTGCGGGTGCGGAAACCGGGGATGCCTGGAAACGCTAGCCGCCGATCGGGCCTTCTATTCCGAGTTGGACCTTTCGCCGGAAGACGCCTTGGAGGCCCTGTCCAAAAGAGAACCCCGGGCAATCAAGATCGCCGGAAATGTGCTCGAATGGCAGGCCAACGGCATTGCGGCCGCAATCAATATTTTCAATCCGGATCGCGTATTCGTACTCAGCCAGCTGGCCGATGCCTATCCCCACTATATCGAGGACCTGCGCCGCGAAGTGGAAAAACGCTCCATCGGGCTGTCCTTCGACAACTGCCGCATTCGAACCACCCACGAGGGCAAGTTGACGGGTGCCCTGCTCTTGACGATCGATGAGTTGATTGAGAAGAACACCAACAACGACTGATTCACGAGCGCTTCATTTCTTGTCAAAAAACCGGCGCAGGGTGATGGGGTCAAGGGATTCATCCAGACTGATGTTGGCGGTGTCCAGCACCTGCTCGGTGATTTCAATCTTGTGCAGTCCAAGGTCGTCCGGCGCCGCACCATCGGTAATCATCAAATCGTAGATTTTCTTGGCCGAAACATGTTCGGGCGCCTGCAGCAACGCATAGCAATCCGGCCCCTCTCCCGCCACCGCACCGAGAATTTTAGCGCGGGCCAGTACGTCAACCACCTCGTTCATCAGACGTACCGGGATATTGTTTTCGCGCGCGTATCCCGACGTATCCAGCGATGCCTCCGGCCCTTCGAAGACGCGCACCGCTTCCTGCATGACGGAAAAGGCCACCCACAGCTTGGAGACCATGCTCGCCCTCACAGCGGCCTGCTCCTCGGCATAGGTGTTGCGGTTCTGGATGGCAAAAGCCAGCTCCGAGCCGAACAGCATGATGGTCCAGCTCATGTGGAGCCAGAAGAGAAAGATCGGAACATAGGCAAAGCCGCCATAGATCTTGCCAAGCTTGGTCACGCCAATCCCCGCCTTGATCATCAGGATCTGCAGAATGATGGCCAGCACCGCACTTACAAACGCCCCGACGGCTGCCGCCCGGAAGGAAACCTGCGTATTGGGAAGAAACATAAAAATGGCTAGAAACGCCATGCTTAGAACGAAGACCGGCATGATGCGAATCATGATTTTCAAAAACGGACCCAGCCAGTCCATTGACTCCAGAAACGTCATGATCACCGGCGTGGCGGTAGCGGAAATCAGCATCAGCGCCGGAGCAATGACGAGTACGGATAGATAGTTTCTGACCTTGTCCGCCAGACTTCTGGAGGACTGCACCCCCCAAATCTGATTGAACGATTCCTCGATGCCGTTGAGCAACTTGAAAATGATGTACAGCAACAGAACGCCGCCAACACTGCTGACCCCGGCCAAATCGACATTTTCCACCACATCGATCAATTGCTGGGCAAAGGGTAGAATATCCGGCATGGCTTCCGCCTGCCGCAACAACCATTCCTTGGCCGACGTGAACCCGATGGCACTTGAAATCGAAAAGACAATAGCGAGTAGCGGCACCAAGGCCATCAACGTGGAAAAGGTCAGCGCAGCGGCGTGCAGCTTGCAGTTGTCCTCCTTCACGCCCTTGAGAACCAGATGCGTAACTCGAAGAGCTTCAACACCAAAGGCGCGCAGCCTGGAATCATGTACGAGATCGATCCGCCACAGGTCATGCTGCAGGAAGTGGATGAACTTCTTGATGCGCTCAATCATCTGTTTGGCCATGCCGACGCCTCCTGTCCCACCATGAACAAGAAGACTTTAAGGGCAACAAGGCACGATTCAAAGCCAAATTCAGCCTCCATGCCGAAGACCGCACGCCGGAGGAATGCATGCGAAGCAAAGCAGGATTTGTTTGGAATATCGACAAACAGGATGCTAGAGACGGGCATGAAATTGCAACAAGGACAGATCTGGAAAAAGGGCGAAGACTACTTTCGCATCGTCGAATGGGCTCGTCTCTCCGTCAAATACAAGACCATGAAGGATCCCTCCACCGGGGAAGGTTCGATGCATCTCGTCACAAAAAAGGAATTCTGCCGCCTGATCAAAGAGGCCGAACTGCTGACTCCAGAACCCTAGCCGCAGCTAGAACGAAGCGGAAACACCGGCATACGGGCCGTTCAGCCAGTGCCCTTCGCCCTGCACCCAAAGCCAGCGATAGCCGGCCCGTAGCTGGAGAAAACGTTGTCCGGCACTGACCGACACATCGTAGTCGCTGATCGTCTTATCGCTGATCGAGGCCCAGGCCGGACGGAACTCGATGCCGCACCAGTCGGCGGGATAGATGAAGATGGGAACCGTCAGCGCCAGACCACCCTGATTTTTATCCCCTTGGATCGCGTAACCGCCAATGCCTAGGCCCAACTGGAAATATCCGGGGAAATAGAAGTCGTCGCTTCCGCCGATCCGCCACAGGCCATAGCACTGCTCGATATCCAGGTTGCCCTTCGCCACACGGTCTTCATAATGAGTAGCGCGACCGTAAAGGGCCACATACTTGTAGCCCGCCTCCAGCAAATAGTCGTTGGCGTCGAAATCGCTGTCCAGATATTGCCAGCGATAATCAAAGCGGACATAAGGCAATCCGGCGGTGCCCAACTTGTGTTTCAAACCATCCTGACCGGAAGAAGGAGTTTCCTTCTCCAGAAAAGAACCATTGGACTCGGAAGCCTGAAACGCTTCGGACGTATTGACGGGTTCGGCGGGCGGTTGATCGACCGAAGCTTCTGGCTCCGGCTCTGCTACCACGACTGCCGAGGCACCTTCTGCTTCGCCGGGCTTGGCCCACCAGCCGTACACCAACCACTTCACCCCATGGAACGCTCCAACCGTCAACCCTTCGGCAACCGCATTGATGCAACCGCCGAACAGATCGTTGAAGAGCTGGTTGCCGATGGATTCGTCATCGTCGTCGCAATCGGAACGGGAATGGGAAGAAGACGAATGTGGCTTGGCCACCGCATCCTCGAAATCGCCGAGGGTTCCCGCAAGGGAACTCCCCAGCAACGCGAAGGTCAACAGCAGGGCAACCCCGATATTCCCCATTTCCCATCGCATCGGTTTATACCTGCAGCACCGCCCCGTTGCTGGCGTTGGTCGCCATCTTGGCGTAGCGCGCCAGCCAGCCCTTCGTAAACCGGGGAGCCGGCTCCTTCCACTGCTTCTTGCGCTCGGCCAGCTCTTCGTCGGAAACCTGAACGGCCAGCTTGTTGTTCGGAATATCGATCTCGATGATGTCGCCTTCGCGGATTAGGCCGATCGGTCCTCCCTCGGCAGCTTCAGGGGAAATGTGGCCGATGCAGGCGCCGTGCGTACCACCGCTGAAACGGCCATCCGTGATCAGCGCCACGCTGTCGCCCAGCCCTTGCCCCATGATGTACGAGGTCGGCGCGAGCATTTCCTGCATGCCGGGACCGCCCTTCGGCCCTTCGTAGCGGATGACCACCACGTCGCCGGCCTTGACCTTGCCGGCCAGAATTCCTTCGCAGGCGTCTTCCTGCGATTCAAAGATGACCGCCGGACCGGTATGCACCAGCATCTTCGGATCAACGCCGGCGCTCTTGACCACGCAGCCGCCTTCGGCGAGGTTGCCCCAGAGAATGGAAAGACCGCCGGTCTGGCTGTAGGCGTTTTCAAGCTTGCGGATGCAGGCTTCGTCCTTGCTCTCGCACCCGGCAATGTTTTCGCCGAGCGTCTTGCCGGTGACCGTGATGCAATCGGTGTTCAGCAGCCCCTCCCTCTTGGCGACCTCTGCCAGAATGGCGCTGATGCCGCCGGCGGCATGGACGTCTTCGATGTGATAACTGGAGGACGGCGATACCTTGCAGATGTTCGGGCACTTCTTGGACACGGCGTTGATGCGATCAAGGCTGTAGTCCACGCCTGCTTCCTTGGCAATCGCCAGCGTATGCAAAACGGTGTTGGTGCTGCCGCCCATGGCCATGTCGAGCGCAAAGGCATTGTCGAGTGATTCCTGCGTAACGATATCGCGCGGCAACGGACCGTCGGCATAGGCCATTTCAACGGCGCGCTTGGCGGCGGCTTTCCACAGATCGTGACGCGCTGGATCGAGCGCGAGGATCGTACCGTTGCCCGGCAGTGCAAGACCGATCGCTTCGCACAGGCAGTTCATCGAGTTGGCCGTAAACATGCCGGAGCAGGATCCCTGACTCGGGCACCCCTTGCATTCCAGTTCTGTAAGTTCCTCCTCGGAAATCTTGCCCTGCTTGCGCGCAGCCACGCCTTCAAAAACGCTGATCAAGTCAACGACCTTTCCGTCCTTGGTCATGCCGGCCTTCATCGGTCCGCCACTGGCAAAGATGGTCGGGATGTTGACGCGCATCGCGCCCATGATCATGCCGGGAACAATCTTGTCGCAGTTCGGGATGCAGATCATCGCGTCGAAGGCGTGGGCACCGATCATCGTTTCCACCGCGTCGGCAATCAGCTCGCGGCTCGGCAGCGAATACTTCATGCCCGCATGGCCCATGGCGATGCCATCGCACACGCCGATCATGTTGAATTCGATCGGGGTGCCGCCCGCTTCGCGAACCGCGTCCTTCACGATTTTACCAACCTGATCGAGATGGGCATGGCCCGGAATCACTTCATTGAACGCGTTGCAGACAGCAATGAACGGCTTCTCAATGTCGTCCGATGACATTCCCGTCGCCCGCATCAAACTGCGGTGCGGTGCCCGTTCCAGACCCTTTTTGACTTTATCACTGCGCATGGCTGAATCCTTTCGTTTCAATCGTTGAAAATTAGCCGCACTTTATAACGCGGCGATGGGGAAGTAAACCAAGGGCGCGTGGAAATTGGCATCCGGATCCGCACTCGCCCTGCCCGAAGTCGCGGACTTCGACTACACCATGCCGGGCGGGGTCCGAGACCCCGCCACCGGTGTTCTATCCGTCCTGATCCTGCGACTTCATCTCCGCGAGCAAGAGGTCCGGCAGGTCTTCGGCGGCGTTCGTGCCGATCCAATCGTCGAGGAAGCGAGGTTGCTCGACCCGGCGCGCTATCTCGGCCAGAAAGCGAAGATGCTGCGTCGGGTTGCTGCGTGCGCCCAGCAACAGGAATACGGCGTGGATGTTTTGGCCCGCCATAGGAAACGGTATTCCTTCGATGCTGCGCGCGGCCACCATATGGAAGCCCTTGACATCGTTGAGCAGGAGGTGCGGCAATGCGACGCCGGCGTCGGCGGGGGTTTCTCCCAGCCGGTTGCGTTCGAGCAGGGCGCCGAGAATCAGGTCATACGAAATGCCGCTTTTTTCCGCAAGCATGCGGGCCCCGCGGCGGATCACCTCTTCGGAATCCGTTCCTGTTTCCAGCTCAATGAAATCCGCGGTCTGAACCAGCTGGAAGAAGGGATCGTCTTCGCGCAGCCCCTGCTCCTTCATCAGCTGGCGCAGTTCGGTGCGCAGCCCCATGGCGTCGGCGTCGCGCTCCAACAGGCGTTCGCCGAGCCGCTCGGCCATTTTTGCGACAGCCCCGACGCGCGGCGCCACACGGGGGGAAACGTACAGGTTGTACCAAACCACCCCGATCCCGATCAGACCCATCGCAAAGATGCTTGGCAACAGCCCCATTTCGGGGATGAGCACCACGGAAATCAGGATGCCGACCACCTGCACCCAGGGGTAGAGAGGGCTTTTGAAACGCGGGTCGTAGCTTTCGATGCCGCTCTCGCGCATGACAATCACCGCAATGTTGACAAAGGCGAAGACCAGCAGTTGGAAGGCGCTGGCCAGCTTGGCTATGCGCTCGATTCCGGTGGAAAGAACGAAGAGGAGCACGATGCCAGAGGTCATCAGGATCGCGTTGAGCGGGGTTTTGAAGCGACAGAAGCGCGAAAAGGGGTGCGGGATCACGCGATCACGGCTCATGGCGAGCAGGTATCGGCTGGCGGAGAGGATGCCGGCGTTGGCCGTCGTGGCAAATGCCAGCCCGGCGGCAAGATTGACGACATGCTTTCCAACCGGCCCCAGTGCGATATCGGCGGCATCGGCGATCGGCGTCAGCGTTCCATACAGCTGTTCGGCGGGCACGATGCCGACCACCAGCGCCACCACCCCGACGTAGAGGACCAAAATGATGCCGAGGGCAAGGAACATGCCGGCGGGAATGTTGCGTCCTGGATTGTCCACCTCTTCCGCGATACTGGCCACCTTGGTCAAGCCAATGTAGCTGATAAAGACCAGCGCCGCGGTAGGCAGGACGGCACCGGCCCCCTTCGGCGCGAACGGCGTGTAGAATTCTCGCTGGATGGCGGGCGTACCGCGAACCAGCAAGTAGATCAAGATGCCCAGCAACCCGAACACCATGGCGACCTGCAGGCTCGTCGTTTCCTTCGCACCGACGATGTTGATTCCCATGAAAATGATGCCGGCAACGATGGCGGTCAGTTGCATCGGCAGGTGGAGATAAACCGCCAGGTAGGCGCCAAGCCCCAGCAATGCTATGCTCGTCTTCAGGATCAATGCCAACCAGACGCCGACCCCGTCGAGCGTACCGAACATGCCGCCCAGGCTGCGGCTGACGAAGAAATAGGTTCCCCCGGCCCGCGGCATGGCCGACGCCATCTCCGCCATCGACAGAAGGGAAGGTATCAACAGGAGACCGGACAGCAGGTACGCCACGATGACCAGCGGTCCCGCTTTTTCTGCCGCGATCCCGGGAATCACGAACAAGCCCGAGCTGATCATCGCCCCGCTGCAAATGGCGAATACATCCAGCAGCCCCAGTTGTTTCTTAAGCGTTTTCACCGTCTATTCCGATGTCGACTGCCTCCAGCCCCAGTGATCGGCCTCGAACGACTGGAAGGTTACATAAATCCGCTCGCAGGGAATGCCTAAGTGATCATTGAGCAGAATGCAGATCTTCATGGTGAGTTCGTGGTTCACGACCCGATCGAGCCCGCCGACGCTCTTGACCTCCGCATACGCCACATCCCCTCTGCTTGCCCCCATCAACATTTCCCGTTGATCAAAGACAACCATTACGCTTGTTTCCGGCTCTCCGAGAACACGGGCAACGGCAGACGAAAGCTGTTTGAGCAACTTTTCGGGAACCTCCCTGGAACACATCAACTTGAGCAATGACATGGCCAGCTCCTTTCGCTTCGTCGGAAGCGCCTGATTGCCCCCGGCAACGCCAGCAATATACCCCCTGGTGCCACCCCGGAACAACACCGCAGTTGCACGACGTCCCAGCTTGGACCGGCTCCGCTTGACTGGCCGGTCCCACGCCCCTACTCTCTCCGGCGTGAAAACCCTGTTTGAATCCATCATTCCGGCGCAGGCACTGGGCATTGAGATAACCGCATGGGACGGAAGCAGAATCGAACTGACGGCGCCGCTGGCGAAAAACCTGAACGACAAGGGGACGGCGTTTGCCGGAAGCATTGATTCCCTGCTGGATCTGGCGGGCTGGAGTGCCATCACCCTGGCGTTGCACGATGCCGGAATCGAAGCCGATGTCATGATCGTGAAGAGCGAAACGCAATATATTGCAGCCGTTCTCTCCGACATGACCGCAACCGCGAAAATTCATCATGCCGACCTTGAACGCCTGATACAGGAACTCAGACAACGCGGCCGAAGCCGCATTTCGCTGACCTCGCACGTGGAAGCCAGCAACAAATGCGCACTATCAACCGGACATTATGCCATTCTTGCGAAAGCATGAACGCCACGGCATGTGAATAGGCTCGCCACAGATGAAGACTGTTAACCCCGGATTCTCTTCCTCTCCGGGTTCTTCCGTGTTTGTCCATGGCTTCGGCTGCCCTATTTCACGGTTTTACGGGTTTTCTTTACCACCGTTTTCCAGAGCTCATCCGGATCCTCTGCGGCAGAAAGCAGGGCATCGCGAGCTTCTTTCTCCCTGAAAGCCTGCGACAGGCCAGCGATCAACTTGAGATAAAACGCACTCGCCGCCGTGGGAATTACCATGAAGAAAAAGATGCGTGTGAGCGTCCGGCCCGGTCCGCCGAAATGAATGCCTTTCTTATGGATGCCCAGCGCCATGGTCAGGCCGCCCCCCTCAACCCCTCGCACGTGCGGAAAGGCGATCCCGCCGTCAACGGCGGTACTGACAATGGCCTCGCGCTGAAGGGCGAGATCCAGCAGCTGATCTGCACTGCATATAAATGATTCATCCTGCATCCGCTGGCACATCTCCCGCAGTACTTCGTCGGGCGTTTTGCCGCTTAGCGGCGCCACCATCAGCGACGGCGCCGAGAAACGGGCGATGCCTATCTTCTGCTTTTCGCCATAGACGCGGCTGGCGCGCTCACGGGCAACCACCTCGGAAGGAATATACAGATAGCGGGTGCAGTTCAGGCAGCGATGCAAGGCTTCTGCGCGGATGACCTCGTTGATCTGGCTCTTGGTCAGCTGGATGCCGCAGCCCGCGCAATGCTCATCGATGACCGGCACAACCACCTCGGGGTGTTTCTGGAGCAGACGATTGATATGCGTTTTGACCGGTTGATCCAGGTCGGCCCCCAGTAAGGCAATACTCTGGTCGAGCGCACCCAAAGGGGCCTTGGCATGCGCCGCCTTGGTCTGCATGCGTGCAGCCAGCAGTTCCTGAAGCTGAATAAGCTGGTTGATGGTCTTGCGGTTACTCATGGTGTTTCCTTCCGTTCGTTTGTTAATGGTTTGGCCAGGATTTCCTTTGCGCGTGCCAGGGACTCATCGATGGTCGGGCAGAAGTTTTCAGCTCCGATTTCCTGAAGAAGTCCGGATGTCCCAAAGGCCTTGCGCGGCTGCTCATTCACTCCGGAAATGATGATCCGGGTTTTCTGGCGGTAGCATTTGGCATGCAGTTGCTCAAGTACATGCAGGCCCGTTGCATCGATCGAGGGCACGTTGCGGATGCGGATGATCAGCACCTGAACATTATG
>JBNKSB010000083.1:0-2809 GCA_050297095.1 Pontiella sp.
AAGGTGCCCAAGGCCATTGCCACCGATCTGGAACAGCCCAATGGCATTATCGGATCGCCCGACGGGAAAACGCTATACATCGCCGACATAGGGACGAACCGAACCTATGCCTACGATGTCCAGAATGATGGATCGCTGAAGAACAAGCGCCTGTTCTGCGAGCTCGGATCCGACGGCATGACGGTCGACCGCCAAGGCAATGTCTATCTCACCGGACGCGGCGTAACCGTTTTCGACCATACCGGAAAACAGATCCAGCATATCGATCTCCCGCAGCCCTGGACCTCTAACGTTACCTTTTCCGGCAAGGAGCACAACCTGCTGTTCATCACCGCCTGCAAAGCCGTCTACACCCTTGAAACGGAGGTGCAGGGGCCACGCGCCGAAACCGGAACTTCGCCGGGAAACGACGGCGGGGACGATTAACCGGATTCGCTGTGCCGCTTTGCCAGCGCCTTGGTGGAGGGATGGCCAGATGCCGAGGAAGCGGATGAAGCCGGACGTTACGCCGACGGAAACCTGCCCAATAAATAAGGAATGTACCGAAAATGCAGGAAGCGCAGCTTTTTGGGGGCCACGCTTCCCCATGCAGAGGTCCTGCAACGAATGATGGATCGGGACTACTTTGAAACCTTTTCCGGTTTGGCCGGCTTTTCCGGTTTCGTGGGTTTTTCCGGTTTGACCGGCTTTTCTGGTTTGGCCGGCTTATCCGGTTTCGCGGGCTTATCCGGTTTTGAAGCTTTCTCCGGACGGGCAGAATGAATTGCACTCATGACATCGCCGACCTTGAGGTCAAACGCGGCATAAATCTGCCCCCACCCCATCTTGTTGGCACGCATGTCAAGGATGCCTGCTCCGGTGTCTGTGTTGAACAGGGCCGCGACAATATCCTTGTATTCGGAACCTTCAGGCAGAGTTGCCTGTGCCAATCCAAGTGCCAGCACTACGCCGCCATACCCCAACGGTCCCGCCGTATTACCAACCGTTATGGTTTGGTCCACGAATTCGGTCTTCTGAACCTGGGTTACCGTACCGTCTTCATTGACGACATCGATCATGACGGGATTCCCCTCCTCGTCGAAGACCGGTTGTTCGACCTGGATCACATAGCTCAAGGGATCCCCTGCACGCAATGCTTCAACCAGGGTCTGGGTTTTGTCTCCGGCAAAACCAGCAAATTTTGCCTCGATCTTTTCCGCCGCATTGCCTGTGCCGGCACCGAGCATGGTTTGTTCAGCTTCCTGCTCCATGGATGCGTCATCCGCATACAGGGACGGGACCAGCATGGCAAGTACTGCGAAAAGCATCGTTGCCCATTGTTTTGCTGTCCTCTTCATATGCACCTCCATTCTATGGCTTAAAGGTCAGCTGAATCCCTCCGCCGAGATCCGCGCTGCCTTTGCTTAACCCTACGTACAAATACGGTAATACCGTCCAGCGCACAGAGTGCTTATAGTTCATATACGCAAATAAATCAAGGGGATCATCTACGCCATCAACTGATGCCTGCTGGTAGTCAAGCGATGCGCCAACATGGAAGTTTCGGGTTTGTCGCCAATCGGCGCCGACCGAGCAGTAGACGGTATCCTTTAAATCACCGCTCGGAGGATCGCCCCGTTTCTTGTATGCCAATGTCGTCATGGGGGTAAGTCTTCCCATCGGATACATGTGATCCAGCTGAAGGACTTCGTCGAATTCGCCAGTCCCCAACCCCTTGTCTTCATCCGCCGTAGGGACTTTCAGTTTTCCAACCACATCGAGAAAGCCTAGTTTCGCGGGGAAGTCCTCGACGTCGTAAGCCAGCGCAAGCCACGTATCACCAACTCCGGATTCCCTGCGGGTTGCCCCGCCGCCGGAAGGAAGAACCACTCCGCCCTCAAGCACAGTGCCAGGCCCGTCAATACTGACCCAGGAAACGGAGACCTGGCCGCTCCAATTGCCCTGCTTATAGCCCGCGCGGTAGGGAATGAAGAGAATGGATGTTCGTTTTGCGTCGCCGTATTTCCCCGAGCTGTAATCACATCCACCCGAAAACTTGAACCGGCCCGCAACCTGTTCGCCAAATGCGCATTGGACGGATAACAGCAAAAGACCACTCAATAATATCCTATCGCCGCGATATCGGCGCATTGACCGATGCGGGGCTCTAAAAGCCGGCGAGGTCTTAATCGGCAAATTCACACGAAAAAGCTAGCTGCCGGTTTCGGCCGTGTCAAGAGCCGCCTTCCTTGGCAGAGAGCGCCTTGGTCGAGAGCAAGCCGCAGGCGGCGTAGATGTCCTGGCCGCGCGAGGCTCGGATGGTGGTCAACAGGCCCTTGTTGTTCAGCTCGTCCTTGAACCATTGCAGGGTTTCCTCGTCGGTGCCCTTCAGCGGGGTTCCGGGCACGGGATGGAAGCGGATGAGGTTGATTCGACAGCGGATGCCATTGAGCAGGCGGCAGAGTTCCTTGACGTGCCGGGCGGTGTCGTTGAGCCCGTGGAACACGATGTATTCGAACGAAACGCGGCGTTGGCCGCGGAAGTCCCACTTGCGGATTTCCTCGATGACCTCCTCCAGCGGATAGGCGATCTGCACGGGCATCAGCTGCTGGCGCTCCTCGTGGAAGGGCGTGTGCAGGCTGATCGCCAGATGCGCTTCGCTCTCGTTGAGAAAGCGAATTAAACCGGGCGTAATGCCGATCGAGGAAACGGGGATGCGGCGCGGGCTCATACCGAAGCCCCAGTCGGCGGTGAGAATTTCGATGCTCTTGAGCACTTCGTCGAGGTTGTCGAATGGTTCGCCCATGCCCATTTAGACAATGTTGGTCAC
>JBNKSB010000084.1:0-6174 GCA_050297095.1 Pontiella sp.
GGTGTTGCAGGAAACGATACCCGTTTCGTTCAAATTCAACGAGCAGGACGATGCCGTCACGGTTTCAACCGATAAAATGACCGTAGCGGTCGATAGGAAGTCCGGCCGCATCACGTTCCTAGATGCGGAAGGCAATGTGCTGCTGCAGGAGCCTGTGGGGGGCGGGAAGACGGTGGCGCGGTCGACCCTGCATGGCGAGCCGACGCTGGAGGTGGAGCAGACCTTCGTTTCCCCTCCGGATGAATATCTGTTCGGCTCCGGGCAGTTTCAGGATGGCGAGTTTAACCTGCGCGGATTGCCCCGCCGGCTGACCCAGGTCAATTCCCAGATTGCGGTGCCGTTTTTTCTCTCCAGCAAGGGCTATGCACTGCTGTGGCATAATTATGGGCTGGTGGATCTGAATCCGGCCGACAACCGGATCGATCTTTCACCCGGCGAAGTCAACGGCGATGCCGAGACGGTGGATGTTACCACGACCGAAGGGACCCGTCAGGAGACCCGCCAGCCGGGCGTATTCGGCGGCAGCTTCATTGTTGATAAGGCGGGGAGCTACGCCTTCCTGCTGGATGTCGGCCGCAGCATGGCGAACCGGTGGCACATCGAGATCGACGGGGAAACGCTCTTTGATTTCAGGAATCTATGGTTGCCTCCTACTACCAGCTGGAAGATGGATCTATCCTCCGGCACCCATACGATTACGGTTCGGGGGGAACGGAACGACAAGCCGTCGGTTTTCTTCCGCTCGGAACAGGATATCACCGTTCTTCGGTCCCCGGTGGCCGATGCGCTGGACTATGTCTTTTTTGCCGGAACGGGCGACGAGGCGATCGGAGCCTACCGCGACCTGACGGGTGCTGCCACGCTGCTGCCGGATTGGATTTTCGGGTACATCCATTGCCGGGAACGCTTCAGTTCCCAGCAACAGTTGCTGGAAAACGCGCGTGAATTCCGCCGGCACGAGCTGCCCATGGATGTCATGGTGCAGGATTGGCAGTACTGGGGAAAGCATGGGTGGAATGCCATGCGCTTCGACGAAGATCACTATCCCGACCCTGCTGAGATGGTCGAGGAACTGCATGCAATGAATGCCCGCCTGATGCTCTCGGTCTGGTCGAAGATCGATCCCAATTCAGAGCTGGGCAGGGCGTTTGCGGAGAAGGGCTATTACATTCCCGGCACCCAGTGGGTCGATTTCTTCAATCCCGATGCCGCCGCATTCTACTGGAAAAACTTCAGTGAAAAACTGCTGTCGCTGGGGATCGATGCCTGGTGGCAGGATGCCACCGAACCGGAAAACGACGATCTGGTCGGGCGCAAGACGCATGTCGGTCCCGGCGAAAAAATGCGCCTGATCTATCCGCTCTTTGTCACGAAGACCGTCTATGAAGGGCTGCGCCAGGATCGGCCTGACCAACGTGTTTTCATACTGACCCGCTCGGCCTTCCTCGGCCAGCAGCGTTATGCGGCCGCGACGTGGTCGGGTGATGTCGGTAACAGCTGGGAAACCCTGCGCCGGCAGGTTCCGGCGGGCCTGAACTTTGTCGCAGCAGGCATGCCGTACTGGACGACCGATACCGGCGGCTTTTTCCGGCCCGGCGGCGGACAATATCAGGACAAGGGGTTCCATGAGCGGTTTATCCGCTGGTTCCAGTATTCCACGTTCTGCCCGCTGCAGCGTGTTCACGGCTACCAGACCGACACGGAATTCTGGCGCTATGGCCCGGAGGTCGAGCAGGAGGCCAAACGCTATCTTGATCTGCGATATCGACTGTTTCCGTACATCTACAGCGAAGCCGCCCGCATGACGTTCGAGGGCACAACCCTCATGCGTCCGCTGGTGATGGATTTTGCCGGCGACGAAACGGCCCTGAAGCAAAGCTATGAATATATGTTCGGTCCCGCATTTCTGGTGGCTCCGGTGCTGGCTCCGGGCATGAAGGAGTGGAACGTCTACCTGCCGGAAAACGATGCGGGCTGGATTGACTTCTGGACCGGAAAGAAACTCGATGGCGGACAGCAGGTACAGGCCGCGTCGCCGCTGGATCAGATTCCGCTGCATGTCCGTGCCGGTTCCATCGTACCGCTCGGTCCGAAACAGCAATACGTAGGTGAGAAGCCGTCCGATCCGATCGAGCTGCGTGTTTATACGGGGGCTGACGGGCACTTTGCGCTGTATGAGGATGAAGGTGACAACTACGACTATGAAAAGGGCGACCACGCCATTATTCCGATTCAATGGAATGAAGAGCCGCAGACGCTCGTCATCGGCAAGCGCAAGGGCACTTTCCCCGGCATGCTCAATAACCGGACGTTTCATGTTGTGTGGGTATCGCCCGATCACGGGATCGGCATTGACCCGACCGAACAGCCGGATGCTGTGGTGCAGTACACCGGACAGGCGGTAACGGTTGCGGTGAAATAGGGGAGTGCAAAATGCGTAGAGATTTTTCAGCAAGACGTCGAACCGCGTTGGCCTTGACAGGGCTGGCTTTGTGCATTGCGAACGGCGTGTCCGCTAATGATGCGAAGAGCGGACTGTTCGATTCCAATTGGCGGTTCCTGCGCGCGGATGCGCCCGGTGCCGAAGCTCCCGGCTTCGACGACAGCGCGTGGCGTATTCTCGATGTGCCGCATGACTGGAGCATCGAGGATCTGCCGCCGCTTGATAAAACGACGGTTCCGGAACTGCCGGTGGTGGACGGCCAATGGCGTTTCCAAAAGGGCGATGACGCCGCGTGGAAAGCGCCCGGTTTCGACGATGGCGATTGGCAGACCGTCACGTTGCCGGATTCTTGGGAACATCATTCGGATTACACCGAAGATAATGTATACGGCTGGTTCCGCCGGCGTATCGAAATTCCTGCCGACTGCAAGGACAAGGATTTCGATCTCCTGCTGGGCCGCATCGACGACGTGGACGAAGCATTCCTTAATGGCGAGCGCATCGGCGGCACGGGATCGTTTCCTCCCGATTTCAGTTCGGACTGGGAGGCGGACCGTCGCTATCGCGTTCCCGCGTCGCTGGTGCGTGGCGATGGAACGGACGTGCTCGCGGTGCGCGTCTACGATGGGGGTGGCGGAGGCGGTATCTACAGTGCCCCGGTAAAATCCGTTCGCACCGGTCCGTTCGACTCCACCTTGAGTGAGGGCGGCATTGCGACCGGTTTTGTCGTGGGCGGTACGGGCTGGTATCGCAAGCATTTCACCCTGGCTCCTTCCGATGCGGGAAAAAACGCCACCATCTGTTTCGATGGCGTGTATATGAATGCGGATGTTTGGCTCAATGGACATCATTTGGGCAGCCATCCCTATGGCTACACGCCGTTCGTCTTCGATCTCACGCCCTATCTCAATCCTGCCGGCCAGGAGAACGTGCTCGCTGTTCGGGTCAGGAACATCGGCAAGAACAGCCGCTGGTACAGCGGCTCCGGCATCTACCGCCATGTCCGGCTTACGATTGCCGATCCCGTGCACATCCCGTTTTTCGGCGTACATGTCGCTACGCTCGAGATCGCCAAAGACGTCGCCAAGGTCGGTGTTGCCACCACGATTGAAAACGACCGCGACACGGAGGTGGTTGTCCAATTGCGCGCCCGTTTGATCGGCCCCGACGGCAAGGCCACGAAGATGCAGGAGCGCGAAGTCCGTGTGCCTGCTGGAAAGAGCCAGGAGTTCTCGCAGGAGTTTGCCGTGAAGAATCCCGAGCTTTGGTCGCTGGACGATCCCGCGCTCTATCGTGCCGAAGTCGGGGTGTTTGAAAAAGGAACCCTGCTCGACCGCTCCTCGGCCCCGTTCGGCATCCGCACGATCCGCTTCACGGCTGAGAAGGGCTTCGAGCTCAACGGCAAGGTGGTGGAACTCAAGGGCGGCAACATGCATCACGACAACGGTCCGTTGGGCGCCGCCGCGATTGACCGTGCGGAAGAACGCCGCGTCCAGCTCATGAAGGAATACGGGTACAACGCCATCCGTACCAGCCACAATCCGCCGTCGCCCGCGTTTCTCGATGCCTGCGACCGTCTGGGAGTTCTGGTCATTGATGAGGCATTCGATATGTGGGAAAAACCCAAGAATCCCGACGACTACCATCTCAATTTCAAGGCGTGGTGGAAACGCGATCTCGAATCCATGATTCTGCGCGACCGCAATCATCCCAGCGTGATTATGTGGAGCATCGGCAACGAGATTCCCGAGCGCGCCGATCCTCCCGGCGTGGCCCTCGCCGAGGAGTTGGTGGCCACGATCCACCAGCTCGATTCCACGCGACCAGCCACTGCCGGAGTTTGTGGATACTGGGATCGGCCCAACTCAAAATGGACGGATTTGGATCCGGCTTTTTCTTCACTCGATGTGGGGGGATATAACTATCAGCTGGGACAATATATTCCTGATCATCAGCGCTTTCCCGAGCGTGTCATGTATGGTTCAGAGACGTATCCCCACGCGATTCTGGATGGCTGGCGATTGGTGGAAGCCCACCCGTGGGTTATCGGAGACTTTGTCTGGACGGCCTGGGATTATCTGGGCGAAGTCGGCCTGGGCGGCTCGGTGCTGGATAACGAACCGGGTTCCCGGCAGTATCCCTATTTCAACGCCTTCTGCGGCGACGTAGATCTCTGCGGGTTCAAGAAAGCTCCGCTCTACTACCGCGAAGTCGTGTGGGGCGATTCGTCGCTCAATCTCGCCGTCCATGCGCCCATTCCGCCCGGCCGCCGCGAAGTCGTCGGACTCTGGGGCTGGCCCGACGAGCGCCAAAGCTGGACCTGGCCCGGCTCGGAAGGGCAGCCGCTTGATGTGACCGTTTATTCCAGCTGCGCCGCTGTGCGGCTTGAGCTGAACGGAAAAGAGATTTCCTCCCAGCCGGTGAACGATCGGCTGACCGCACGTTTCAAGGTGCCTTACCAGCCCGGCGAACTCCGTGCGGTCGGTTTGTCCAAAGACGGCAAAGTCGTCGCCAGCGCCAGCCTGCGTACGGCGGGCGAGCCCGAGGCCATTCGTCTGACAGCCGACCGCCCCACCATCCGCGCCGACCGTAACGACCTCTCTTATGTCACGGTCGAAATTGTCGACGGGAACGGCACGGTTGTTCCCAACGGAGCCTTCCCTGTACATTTCAGCGTCATCGGCGAGGGCGAACTCGCCGCGCAGGGCAGCGGAGTTCCGAACGAGCCCGCCAGTTTCAAACTGCCGGTTCGCAAGACCTGGAGGGGCCGTTGCCTGGCCATTCTCCGGCCCAGAGGCAACGCTGGCAAGATGATCCTCAAAGCCGAAGCAGATGGACTGAAATCATCAACGATTATTGTTGAAACCCGATAGGAAATTTTAGAGCGAATCTTTCCTGATGAAGAAGACATTGATATGAAGACAGCGAGTATCTTTAAAGCAATCATCGGCTGTTGCTGCATCGCCTTGGCGGGTGTGGAAAGTGCGTTTGCTGCGATCAGTATTCCACGCGGTCGGCCACACCTGAATGCGGAGCGCACGACGTTCGTGGCCGACAACGGCCAACCGTTGCGTGGACCCTATACCTCCACCGAATGGACCTCGGCGGCTCCCGGATCGGAAATCGCAAAGATGAAGGATCTCGGCTTCAACGCGGTCCACCTGTATGCGGAATGCTTTGACATCAACTATCCCAGTCCGGGCAGCACGGCCCCGGGATACCATATGGACGATGTGGATAAGATCGTGAAGTATACGCGCGATCTGGGCCTGTATCTGGTGATCACCATCGGCAACGGCGCGAATAACGGTAACTACAATGCGAAGTGGATTCATGATTTCTGGGCGTTGTACGCGGAGCGCTACGCGAACGAGACGCACGTCCTTTTCGAAGTCCAGAACGAGCCGGTTGCCTGGGGCCCGCCCTACAGCAACCCCAACGCGACTCCGCCGGGTGCCATTTCGATGGAGATCGACGCCTACAAGACAATCCGCGCCGCCGCGCCCGATACGCCGATCCTGCTTTTCGACTATTCCGTGCTGGGAGGAAAGGAGGGTGGAGAGGCGGCGCTTCGGGACATCGAGGTCTTCAACAAGGAAATCGGGATTGATCCCGCAAAACTCTGGAGCAACGCCGCCATCGCCTTCCATGGCTATGCCGGACACATCAACACGCCGCTTGCGATCGAGGAAATTCTGGCCGCTGGCTATCCATGCGTCATGACCGAATTC
>JBNKSB010000085.1:0-12414 GCA_050297095.1 Pontiella sp.
GACGCAGTAACGGTCATCAGCACCTGGTTGCGCCAGCGTGCGCTCGATGTCGGGGTTCGTGCAGAAAAGATCCACTTGATCCCGGGAAGCGCAGAAACCGAGCTGATTACTCCAACACCCTCAGCACTCGCTCGGAAAAAACTCGGTCTCGACGAAACGTTGCAATACACCCTCTTCCTGGGTGCCGGCCAGTTCGATCTTGATTTTTGCCTGGATGCTTTTTCCCAAGTGGTTCAGAAGATTCCAATGGCCCGTTTCATCGTGGTCGGACGCAAGTATGAAACCGTGACTAAACAAGCGGCGCGGCTGGGTCTTCAGGACAAGGTAATTCAGACCGGATGGATAGATGATTCCCAGTTAAACGACTGGCTCGCCTGCGCGGATGTCTGCCTCCTTCCGATGAAAGACCACCTCGTGAATTATGCTCGCTGGCCAAATAAAATCGGGTTTTACATGGCGGCAGGACGACCAACTGTTGCAACAGCGATTGGCGATGTTGGACAGTTGATACCCAAGCGCGATATCGGAATGGTATCGGAAGTGGATCCATCCGACTTTGCGGACAAGATACAGTCGTTGCTAAACCATCCTGTCGAGGCCGGCAGAAAGGGACAAAACGCGCGGCAGCTTGCAGAACAGGAGTTTGCCAACCCTATTCAGGGAGAGGCCTTGGAACAGCTGTATTCCTACCTGCTTGCGGTATCCGAAAGAAATATTGCTCCAGAGCAGGCGACAGAATCAGGAACGTCCAAACCAAGCGTTCATGATGCATGAGCATCTTGCATAGCAACGAACCAATGGGAGCATGTGGGACAGCCAATCCTTTACGGCGTAATCGGTAAACCAACGTACTCCCACTACGGACAACAGCAGGTTGATCCCCACCCGAATTCCGCAGGTTGACAGCACAATCATACGACGAACCCCACTCAAGGTGCGTGATTGATGTTGCTGGAACGAATAGGCCATATCATATTTCCGTGATAATGTGTATTTGATCGACATCTTGCTCGCCGGTACCAGATGATACACGATCACCTCAGGGTCATACCAATACACCGGATATTTCTTGGCGATCCTCGCCGACAACTCAATCCCTTCTCCGAACTTCATGATTTCCGCACTCGGGCCCATTTCAATTGAGAAACCCCCGACTTCATCCAAAATCGATTTCCGAACGCAAAAATTGGATTCAGGAAATCCGAAAAAACACTCGTATTCATGAAGTAACCTAGCCTGATCCCCCATCGTTCTTATCTCCAGATCATCCGTGAACCATTGGGGCTTTTCCTCAATATAATAGGGAAGAATCCTACCTCCCACGACTGCTGGAGCGGGTTCAACCTTCTCAAATGCATGCAGAACCCTTTCCAACCAATGGGGGTCCGCGTAGGCATCATCATCGATAAAACAAAGGTACTCGCCACTTGCGCCGGCGATTCCGGTATTTCGGGCGTACCCGACTCCCTGCCGGGCTTCCTGTATAAAGACAAAGTTGGTATCCTTATGCTGCTCCATGCATTCGCGAACAATCTCCGCGGTCATATCCTTGGAATTGTTGTCCACCACAATGACTTCAAACGAAGAAGGGGCGATGCTTTGCGCAGTGAATGATTCCAAACAGCGTCGGATGTAGGCTGAGCCGTTGTAGGTGGCAACTATGACCGACAGCTTGACCCCGCTTGTTACATCAGCTGTCCATTCCGTTGAGCTGGTTCTCATAGCTATTGGGCTATTTGTTTTCACCGTTTTTTCTGCCTGCCTTCGTACAACATGCACCACAGCCTTCGTCGATTGATATTAACAGGTCTCAATAGGATTTCGATCACCCATTTCATCGACTCTCTGAGGCTCCAGTCATGATCAGAGTCCCTACGGTATTGCCCAGCATGGAAGCTCCCATCAAACAAAAGCAAGTAAGAAGGTTTCTGAATGATCCCGCGAAACGACCACACCCCGAGCCACCGCCCCTGCCCACGCCACACCAAAGACTTTCCATCAAGTACCCCGAGGAATCGGGCTTGCCAGCATGGGACGGCTGAATTAACATTTTTCACATAAGAACACATCTTGTGAAATAACTTTAAACAAAGCACCTTCTGGCCTTAGGGGCTAAGGCGTGGCCACATGAAATTATGGATAACAACGGTAACATCGTGGGATGAGTTTCCCCGGGCCAGGCATCAGGTCACGGAAGAATTGATTAAACTGGGGCATGAGGTTGTTTTCGTGGAGAAGAACCGACAGGGAGCGCCCCGAATTTCAGTCCGCGAAGAAAAGCCGGGCCTAACCGTGATCACGCCCTTCTGCCCTATTGAATTCCGCTTCCGATATCGTCTCCCGGTGGTTAACGAGATATACCAGACATGGCTTTATTCCTGGTTGAAAAAAAGATACGGCGATACGGTCGTCATTAATTTCGACTTCACCGCTCACCTCCTACACAGATACTTCGAACGAAATATCTACTACTGCAACGATGAGTATATCGGAAACAGTCGATATCGCCACTTACCGACCAACGGCTACCATCGCACGATCGAACGTCAGGTAGCTGAAAAATCGTGTTTCTGCGTATCGACCTGCGACCACCTGACCCGGAAACTCCGCACGTTCAACGACCGTGTTTACGAAATCCCGCTGGGCGGTCCGCCGCCCCAGACAACCGCCACGGAACGCAATTTCGAAAAAAAAGACACGATAACCGTCGGCCTGATGGGAGCCATCAAAACCGGTCATGTGTCGCCCGTCATAGTTAACCGTCTGGTACAAGAGCCGGATTTCCGCCTGGTTTTGATAGGCGATGTCGGGAACGCATTCCGAAAGACCCTGGATGCGCCGGAACGTATCGAGTTTAAAGGCATCTTGACCGGTGCAGCGCTGTTCAGGGAAATGGCGGCCTTCGATGTTGCGGTGGCGCCCTACGACTTGAAGAAAATTAACGCCGGAGTCACGCCGAACAAACTGTTCCAATATCTTGCTTGTGCCTGCCCGGCAGTGATCTCCCCCATTCCAAACATTATCGAAAGGAACTATCCCAAGGGCACTGTCTACATTGCACGCGACAACGACGATTTTGTCTCTTGCATCCGCCAAGCCTATGCGGAGGATTGCCCCGAGTATGCAAACACCCGCTTGAAATTCGCCATGGCAAACACGTGGGAAAAACGCGTCGAAATCTTGTTGGCCCAGCTAAAGGAAAACGGCCTGATGGAGTAATCCAATGAAGATCCTTTTCATATCGCACCACATAAAATGGCGATCCGAGCCAAGAATCATTGATTTGGCCCGGCGGGTTTCGCAACGCGGACACAAGATAACCCTGCTATGCATCAAGGAGGTCGGTCGCACGGGAATCAATGAATACGATGAAGACGGCATTCACTATGTTGAAGTGCCAGATCTCTTTACGGGGAACCTGCGAACGGGATGGGACCCCTGGAACGCCATTCATCGCTGGCTATACTTGCGAAAGCATTTCGACTTCGATCTGGTGCACGCATTTGAAACGCGACCTACGACCATCCATCCCTTGCAACTTGTGTTGAAAAGGAAACGTATCCCATTGGTTATCGACTGGATTGACTGGTGGGGCCGGGGGGGACTCATCACGACCAACCGCCCCAAGTGGTACCAGGTGCTGTTTACCAAACTCGAAACCTTTTATGAGGAGCACTATCGTACCATGGCCGATGCTACAACGGTCATTTGCTCCGGATTGGCTGAACGGGCCAAGGATCTGGGAGTCCCACCCGACTCCATTTTCAAGGCGCCGATCGGCGCAGACACCGCCCGTATCGAATTTGTAGAACCCTCGACCTATCGAGAGGAAAATGGCTTCCATCCCTCCGACCAGATTGCCGTATTTGCGGCCGTAACGGGCCTGATGGATGCAGAGATGGTATTCAAGGCAGCCCAACGAGTGCATCAATCCAACCCCAGGTTCAAACTGGTCATGACTGGATTCAGCGCAGAACGCTTCACCAAATATGCAAAGGATACTGGTCTTGAAGATTGCTTTACCCATATGGGCATGATGCCAAGAGACCGGTTCATGAAGCTCCTGACATGCGCCGACCTCTTTTTACTGCCGTTTGCCGACACCCCATACAACCGGGGGCGCTGGCCTTGCAAGATTGGCGACTACCTGTCGGCAGGCCGCCCGATCGTCTCCAATCCAATCGGTGACGTTCGAGTACTCATGCAAAAATATCCGGTGGGCGTGCTAACGGAATTCGAGCCGGATAGCTTTGCAGATGGAATCAGCTCAATCCTATCCAACCCGGATCAGGCAAAGGAAATGCGGCAGACCGCTCGAAAGGTGGCGGAAACCGAGTTGAACTGGGACCGCATCATCGACGTCGTTGAAGAGGCCTATCGGTTTGCCACAACCCACAACCACCAACGCTAGCGACTAGCCGGGATGCCTATAGGCCAAACGTCCTTTCCCAAAACCGGATCGCTTCCTGGAAGTCTTTCAAAAGAGCCTTCCACGCACATTTATATTGTCAGACATACAGGGAAACACTTAAATTTACTCAACGAGCGGGGCGCATTGAAGAGCCCTAAAAACCCGGCCATTTGCAAAAGTGTAAACCCGAATGAAGGCACTGTTTAAAGCCTACTACCATGTACGCGGCCTGATACCAAGAGAGGTTCAAATCAGGTTGCGCCAATATGTAGCAGGACGGCAATCAGTCAGGCATCGCGATACCTGGCCCATCGACCCGCAAACTGCCCTCGTCCGTCCACCCTGGGAGAACTGGCCGGAAAAAAAACAATTTACTCTGGTGCTCACACACGATGTGGAGACCGATGTAGGCGTCCGTAAGTGCGAACCACTCATGCAGATGGAAAAGGAGCTGGGTTTCCGCTCATCCTTTAACTTTGTTCCCGAACGATACGACACTCCACCCGCACTCCGTCAAATGCTGAAATCCGAAGGCTTTGAAGTCGGGGTACATGGACTTCTCCACGACGGAAAGCTTTACAACTCGGAACAAACCTTCATGAAACGCGCCGCCAAAATAAACACCTATTTGGAAGCATGGGATGCGGTCGGCTTCCGGTCGCCATCCATGCATCACAACCTCGATTGGCTGCATGCATTGAACATCAAGTACGACCTGTCCACTTTTGATACCGACCCTTTTGAACCAGACAACGAAGGGCTCAACACCATCTTCCCGCAGTGGATCGACCCATTAGGGGATCGCCCCGGCTACATGGAACTCCCCTACACCTTGGTTCAGGATTCAACGCTTTTTCTTCTGCTCAAGAACCGGGATATCAACATATGGGAAAAGAAACTGGACTGGATTGCGGATCAAGGAGGCATGGCTTTACTCAATACGCACCCCGATTACATGGATTTTTCACCGAAGGGAAAATTGTCGACCCGTACCTACCCGGCAAGCCTCTACAGGGATTTTCTTACGTACGTTCGTACCAAATACAACGGCATGTTTTGGCATGCACTTCCGCATGACGTTGCCAATTTCGCATTGCGACAGTATCAACCGAAAGACAGGGAAATACATCAAGCCATTTGATGCGGCATAGGGGCATCCGGGATCTTCGGCTTTAATCGAAGCATCGAACCAAGGCTGCAATCTTCAAAGCATTGACCGTGGATATATTTCATCTGTGCTCCGCCCGTTGGGCCTTGGAACCCATTGTCTGTTTCAGGAAGAGCCAGAATCCTAAGCGTGTTGAAAAGCCTCGCAAAAAATTTCTATAGACGCGATCTGGAGCAAAGGAACTCAATCCGCAACAAGGCTGGAAAGAATTTGGTCAAGATGGCGCTTCAGCTTGACCGGAGGTTTGTCCTGCAAAACATGACGCCCCCCTTCTTCTTCGCGAACATAGGTGCGCCAGCCGTTGGCATCGCGCCATGGCATGCTGACGTTTTCAATCGCCGTCTCGGCCACGGAGGCGTCGACCCCCAGTTGCCGGCATGTAAAAATGCACTTCTCGCGATCCATGTTGTTTCGTTGCACGGCCTCGAAGGCAAAGTATTCCGGAGATTGCTCCTCGATCCCTTTTTCCTTGTTCAAATAAGGATTCGGCGGTGGAGGCAGGCCGGCGGGTTTCATGTTTTCGTGACCGTATTTATAGAAACCGCGCATCAGCTGGATGGCGCGATCAATCACGGCATCATGCGCCACCAGCTCCGCCGGCTCGACGCCTGAACGGCGCGAAATCTTTGCATAATCGGCCACCCCATCAACGATGGCCTTCATTACCCGGTCTGCCTGCAAGTTGTTCATGGTTGCCTATACTACAGAAGCCCCCCATCTGTTCAATCGAAATACCCGGCCCTTGCAGTATAATAAAGTATTTGTTACTCTATGCATAATATGAACACTCTCAACAACATCACATTACGTTTTCCGCATGCTACGCTTTATCGATATGGATCGCAGAACACTTCTGTCCAGGAAAGACCTCCACAATTTCGCCCATTTCCCTACCGCGAGAGGCACCTGCAATGTTTATGGACCGATCCGCGGCATAGACCACAAGATTTAAAAACCACCGGTTGCGAGCCGATCGAGATAGTACATGCCGGCGACTGGAATTTCGAAGCTGGCCCCGACTTTCTCAACGCCGTCCTGCTGGTCGGCAAGGAAAAGCGGCGCATCTGCGGCGACCTCGAAATCCACATCCACGCCAATGCATGGAAACAACATGGCCATGCCGGCGACGCACGATATGAAAACGTCTGCTTCCATGTCGTCTATTTTCCCGGGGAGGAAATCCCCGGCCTGCTCCAAATCCCCTTGTATAAATCGCTTTCATCCGACCCCACCTTTTCATTTGAGAATATAGATCCAACGGCCTACCCCTACTCCATTCCCGCCGGAAACTTCCCGCTAAAAAATTTGCATCCGGACCGGAAGATTGAGTTGCTCGAAAGCGCTGGCGAGGAACGTTTGCGACTCAAGGCAGAACGGTTGGCACTGACCATGCAAACAAAGGACGCGGAGCAAGTGCTATGGGAAGAACTCATGGCAGCGCTCGGCTATAAAAACAATAAGACCCCATTTCGCCGGATGGCCAGTGATCTTTCGATGCTAAGATTGCGGTCACTGGCACACACGCCCGATGAAGCCTACGCGCTGTTGCTGGGATTCTCAGGACTCCTCCCGCCGAATCCCGATCCGTCATGGCCATCTGAAACCCGAAACTTTATCCGTTCCGTATGGGACTTCTGGTGGAAACAAAGCGAAGACCTGAAGGATCTCGCCTTGCAGAAGTCAGCATGGACCTTGACCGGAATCCGCCCGGCCAACCATCCCGTCCGGCGACTCATGGCCGCCGCCCACTACGCCTTCCAACTCACCGAACTCGCCCACAACGATTCAGCGCTCACCGGCTTTCCGAATAATTTTTGGAATACTCACATCAGTTGGAAAAAGAAATGCACTCCCACGGCACTCGTTGGCCAGGCTCGCGCCAACGCCATCATCACCAACATCCTCATTCCATTCAAGGCAGCCACCGGAACTGCCGGGCTGAATCTCAAAGAACTACCTGTCGAACCGATGAACAGCATCATTCGCCAAACCGCCCACACCCTCTTCGGCCCCGACCACACCCATAAGGTCTACCGCTCCGCCCTCGCCCGCCAAGGTCTCATCCAGATCTTTCATGACTACCTCATTCCCCACCGTCTCGATGAACTCCAGACAAAGTTTGGAGGGACATTGTCAAAACGAAATGGAGGGACAACATCCCCGGAGTCCAAACAAGCTGATAGGGAACACTGTCCTCGATGTCCGCACCCCAACGGGCTGCACATCCCAAGAAAACAAGCGAATTCGAATTGAGTATTGCCATCACTCCCCGAGGAACGTATTAGCCAACGGAAATGAAACGCTTTTTCCAGATCATCAACCAGTTGACCCAACCCCAGGGAAACGGCATCGCCGAACAAAAACGCCAAACCCAGACACTTTCCATCTGGGAGGGATCGCTTTGGTCAGTCATGTGGGGTATGGGCGAATCCTACGTTGCCCCGTTCGCCCTGTTTCTGGGAGCAAGCAATCTGGTCATGGCCTTCATCGGCACGGCCCCCGTACTAATCACCGCCATTGCCCAGTTGTTCGGAGCCCTCCTGCTCGACCGTATCGGCCGCCGCAAACCCATCATTCGCGCAGGTACGATTGTCCAGGCCCTTGCTCTCGTTCCCCTGTTCCTGCTTCCGTTGCTGCTCCCCACCGGCGGCATGATCGCTTTGATGGTTTGCATCGCACTCTACTTCTTCGCGTTCGGAACCTGTGTTTCTCCATGGATCAGCATGATGGGCGATGTGGTTGATCCCGACGAACGCGGCCGCTATTTCTCCAACCGCTCCCGCATCTGCACCTATGCCATGACCGCCGGCCTGCTGCTTGCCGGCATCATCACCAACGAATGGAAGGCGATAGGATACACCGCCGTCGGGTTTGGCTTTCTATTCGGCATCTCCGCGATCGCCCGCTTCACCACCTACATTCTCATACAGCACCACTACGATGCCCCGCTCGTGCACCAGAAATTCGATGACTCCTTCTCGGTCTGGGACTTCATCAGCGGCTTCAGGCGCTCCAACTTCACGCGCTTCACCTTCACGATCGGGCTCATGAACGGAACCGCCAACATTGCCGGCCCCTTCTTCGCGGTCTACATGTTGCGCGACCTCCACTGGTCCTACCTGCAGTTCACGCTCAATATGCTGACCTTCCTGATATCGCAGACCCTGTTCGTGCGCTGGTGGGGCGGCATCGGCGACCGCCACGGAAACCGGTCCGTCCTGGTGGCTACCAGTTGCCTGCTTCCCATCCTGCCCGTACTCTGGCTCTTTTCCACAAACTATTTCTACCTGCTGTTTGCGCAGCTCGTATCGGGAGCCACTTGGTCCGGCTTCAACCTCGCCGCCACGAACTTTGTCTATGACTCAGTGCCGCAAACCCGCCGCGCCCGCGCCTTCAGCTACTACAGCTTGGCCAATGGTTGTTTTTCCGTGCTTGGCGGCATGCTGATTGGAGCATTCATCGCCGAACATGCGCCCTCGGAAATCAACCTCGGCATGGTCAATATCTCCCTGCTCTCGTCGTTGCCGGTGGTTTTTGTCGTGTCCGGGATCGCCCGAGCCATCGCTGCCGCCATCATGTTGCCACAGTTCAGCGAGGTCCGCGAAACCGAACCGATCTCCACTGTGCGCATTCTTTGGCGCCTCGGCATCGGCCAGCCGCTCTTCGGACAGGTCGGCGCCTTCATGCCCCGCATCCGCGCCCTCATCTCTCCCAACCAACGCAACCGACGCTAAATGCTTTCCAGAAAGAAAGCCGGCATCGATCATTACGAAGCCGGCTTTTCAAGACAACTGGTTGTCTTGGTTAGCTCTTGGCCGGAGCCTTCTTCAGCTTGCCTTTGAGCACAAACACCAGCCCACCGGCCACAACGAGCAACCCGACGCCTATAAGCGGACGGTAGACCACCCATGCGACCGCAATCGTGATGAGCGACAATACCGCCGAGACAACGAAGGCGATGAGCCCCGTTCCCGCCCCGACAATGGAGCCAATGAAAGGGACTACGTCTGCAATGACCGACAGCGGCTTGAGAATAGACGCAAAACCAATGAACATGACAATGAATCCCACCACGCGCAGGATGATCGTCAATGTCTTGTTGCTTGCCTTGGCCTGCTGGAACATTTCGTCGGCTGAATGCGTCCCGGATTCCAGCATCAGGATGGTGCCACCGTTCTTGGAACGATACGGCTCGAAGGTATGGCCAACCTGGCGGGCAACAACGCTGACCGTACCCGGCCTAACCGCGCCGAAGCGGACTCGGATATCCCCAACCTGCGGGGCCCCGGCATCCTTGCCGAGAAATATCTGATCCCCCATCAATACGCCTTTGGACGACAACGCGGTCGGCACGGCGTCGGGAACAACCGGCTCAAACCCGCCCAGCTTCCGTATCAGTCCATCGCTCATCGCATAAGCGCCTAGCGTGGCCTTCTTCGCTATAAAATCTTCGGAAGCAAACAGCATGGAGGTCGGATTCCCGTGCCCGCTCTCCTTGAACGCCGAGGAGTTGATCAGGGACTTGGACCAGACCTTTTCGTAGGTGTATTCGGTAATGGTTTCCGTACCGCCACCCAGTTTTTTTCTGGTTCGGCTGTGCTTCTTTTCTTTCCATTGGAACATTTCCACATTGCGTTGCAGTCGCAGACCGTTGACGGAGACTCCAATGACGGAATCAGTCAGCGTTTCATCCGTGGTGGCCAGTCCCGTCAGATGAACCAGCTTGCCATCGTTGGCCGCATCAACGGTATCCGCCCCGACGGACACCACCGCGCCTGCCCCTTCCTTCAAGGTTTTGTAGCGATCAACAGCCCGCCCCTCGTTCCACCACAGCAACACAAAGGCGACCGCGATAAATACAACACCCACAACGATCCCCTTGAATGAGTTACCGATCCGGCTGAACCACGATTCACTGGTTACCTCTGTAAAATTAGCCATGCCGCTTATTCTCCTTAATCTGGTTAGCACACAAATGAGGCATCGTTATACCGGCCCATTCCCATCGGCTCCATGGTAAAACCCGTTGGATATTGTAAGAACACGCATTTCTGGCGTAGCAAAGCATGCCTCATTGGGTGCCCCCGCAATCAAAACCTTCTTCGCGCCATTGCGCAAAATCATTCCACGGGTGCGAGCAGAAACACCTTGTCCTGGCGGCGGGCTTTGGCGGGGAGAGCGAAGGTAACCTTGTCGCCCTTGACGGCCTTGTCGGCAGGTTGGCCATCGACGCGGAGGGTTTCGGCGACGGTTTCGATCGCGCCGGTCGTCGGACCTTCGATCAGGATGTCACTCCGCGGTAGCAGTTCCTGCTGCCACAGAGTGAATTCAACAACGCCGATCTTGGCGAAATAGTTGGAGACCACACCGAGCTGGATGCGCTTCTTCGTGGCCTGCGAATGGCCGGAGGCCGCCCACTCGCCCATCTTGTTTCCAAGGTAATAACCACCGTCCCAGAACCCGCGATTAAACACCTCGGCCAAACCGGCCTCCATCGGATCAAAGTCCTCCGACTTGTAGGTGCCGGCCTCGACGGCATCGAGCGCCTTGCGATAGGCGGCGGTGACGACATCGACATATTGCGCCGTCCGTGCGCGGCCTTCGAGCTTGAAAACGCTGACGCCGGCATCGGCCAGCTTATCCAAATGCTGGATCGTGCACAGATCCTTCGGCGACATGATATAGCGGTTCTGGACCTCCAGCTCGTCGCCGGTTTCCACATCGATCAGCCGATACGCCCGACGGCAGTTCTGGAAGCAGGCCCCGCGATTGGCCGACTGGTTGTAGCATCCGAGACTCATGTAGCACTTGCCCGAAATCGCCATGCAAAGCGCGCCGTGCGTAAACAGCTCGATCTGCACCAGCTCGCCCTTCGGCCCGCGGATATCCTCTTCCCGGATCGCATCGGCAATCGCCTTGATCTGATCTAGCTCCAGTTCACGGGCCAACACCATCACGTCCGCATAGCGCGCATAAAAACGGACCGCCGCAATGTTGGAAATATTCGCCTGCACGGAAATATGGACTTCCAGCCCGATGGAATGGGCATATTCAATCGCCGCAATGTCGGAGGCAATAACCGCATCAATACCGGCGGCCTTGGCGGAGTCGCAGATTTCAGGAATCATCTCCAGCTCGTCATCATAGACAATCACGTTCAGCGCCAGATACGATTTCACCCCGCACCAGCGGCAGATCCGCGCAATGCGCCGGAGGTCGCCAAGATGAAACGGGCTGGCCGCGCGCGAACGCATGTTAAGCTTGTCGACCCCGAAATAAACGGAGTCGGCTCCTGCGCGAATCGCTGCCGACAGCGATTCGTACGAACCCGCCGGCGCCATCAATTCCAATCTGGATTTCCTAGTCTTCATGAAGGGCAGGAACAATGAATAAAGCCCTCTCCGAATGCAACCCCCCAAAATCGTCAAAAACCGCAGTTCCCACGGATAATGATTTGAAAAGCCGATAAATGATGGGTATTTTGGATGCTTCCCGCCGCTATGCCGGGACGGGGCGTTGCCCCGGTTGATCTTTGAGGGGTTGCTGGTTGTTAGGGAATGAGTCATGGCTGACTGAAAGTCCCTATCAACCAATAACCAGGAACCAACAACTGCGCGCTAGGCGCGCAAAGGAGAGATAGATGAAAAACATCCCCATTGATAATGTCCGCAACTTCGCTCTAATGGGCCACACTGGTAGCGGGAAGACTTCGCTGATCGACAGCATTCTGTTTAAGCTGGGTCAGGTGGATCGCGTGGGCTCTCCGGAAAACGGTACCAGTGTGGCGGATTGGACAGACGAAGAAAAAGCCCATGGCATCTCCATTTGGGCCAAG
>JBNKSB010000086.1:0-13534 GCA_050297095.1 Pontiella sp.
TACAGTTGGTCAATCCCGATGGCGAGCCTGTGCTAAAGTCTATGGAAGGCAACGTAACCCCGCGCATGGCAGAAGACGTTGATTCGGTCGCAGTCAACCTGATCCTGAATTTGCAGAACATCATGTTTGATGAATATGCCGACTATCAAATAAACCTCTCCATCGATGATGTGGCCATCGCATCCTTGCCTTTGCGGGTGCGGGAAATGCCCCGGCCGCACACGGTTTAGAGGCCGGGCAACACCGGGATGGAAATATCGGCAACAATAATTTTCACCAGTCCCCGTTCTTTATCCATAAGGTGACATCGAGTGATGTCGACGCGCCGCATGGGAATCCCCGCCTGTGTGGCGTTTTTTGTGGTTTCGAAAAGTGCCCTTGTTCTCTTTCATGGAAACGTCGTGGAACCGATATGAAACACCCGCAGCCGCATGGTTGCCGTTACGAGAGAGTTTCTGCGGTTGTTCAGATCTGATCTCGGTTCATGATTATTCGAGAGGTAGGATACCCGTGCTACTTTTTACGTTTGGGGTTGCGGCGGGCGTTTTTCTTGGGGCCGGCGGGCGTATGGAGCTTGTTGCGCTGGCCGGGAGCGAGACGCCAGGTGGTCTGCTCGCGAATCTTGCTCACGTGTTTCTTTTTGTCAGGGGTGTGCTTGGGTTTAACGCTTCCGGAATAGTTCTTGATCTGTTCACTGTGGAATGGGTGCTCTTCCTCGATTTCCAGTTCCTCCCCGAGGTGGACGAGGATGTCGCGCAGATAGTTTTTTTCGGTGGGGTCGCAGAAGCTTAGGGCGGAGCCTGAGGCGCCGGCGCGGGCGGTGCGGCCGATCCGATGGACGTAGGTTTCGGGTTCTCCGGGAAGATCGAAATTAATGACGTGCGAAATGTTTTCGATGTCGATGCCTCGGGCGGCGAGGTCGGTGGCGATCAGTACGGGCGTTTCGCCGGCCCGGAAGGATTCGAGGGTTTTTTGCCGTTGGAGCTGGGCTTTGTCGGCATGTAACGCATCCACCGGCAGTCCGGCCTTCTGCATGCGTTCGGTGAGCCGGTCGGCTCCTCGCCGGGTACGGCAGAAGACCAGCACTCGGTCATATTCAAGCCGGTTCAATATCCATTCGAGCAGGGCAAACTTGTTGTTCTTTTCCACGTAGTAGAGCGACTGCGCGATATTTTCGGCTGCGGCTGAAACGGGGTCGCTCGAAACCTGCATCGGTTTATGCAGAATGCTTCCGGCGAGTTGGAGCGCCTCTTTCGGCATGGTGGCGGAGAAAAACAGCGCCTGCCGGGTGGATGGCAGCAACGGGGCAATCTTGCGGATATCGGGCGCAAAGCCCATATCAAGCATGCGGTCGGCCTCGTCGACCACGAACATCTCGACTTGATCCAGCCGGAGCAGTTTGCGGTCGTACAGGTCGAGCAGCCGGCCGGGGGTGGCGACGAGAATGTCGACACCCTCGCGCAGCGCAAGAATTTGGTCCTCGTAGCCGGTTCCGCCATGGACAAGCAGGGTGGAAAGTTCGGTATGGGTTGCAAAGGCCTGGATGTTTTTCAGTAGCTGGATCGCCAGCTCGCGGGTGGGGGAAATGATCAGCGCACGGCAGCGTATTTCGCGCGGTGCGGTCCATGACTCCACCAGTTTGTGGATCATCGGCAACGCGAACGCGGCGGTTTTGCCGGTCCCGGTGCGGGCGCATCCGATAATGTCGCGTCCGGTTAGAATCGCCGGAATCGCCTCGGCCTGGATCGGGGTGGGTTGTTGGAATCCGGCGTCGGAGACGGCTTTAAGGATCGCGTCGCTAAGTTGGAGTTCTGAAAATCGCATGGGTGGGTGAAGGTAGCCGTTGGTTGCCGGAGAGTCAATGGCGTGAATTGTGACGATTGAGGCGTGAAGGGGAAACTTGGAACTTGAATCCATGCATCTGATGGAAGAACATCCCAAATCACGAACTTACGGACTTATTTATGAAATTTTTGGTGGCAAGAATTCCGGAGGAGGGATCGCATTATGAGGGCAGCGATCCGGGATCGATCATGCAGGTGGAGAACGATCCGCTGATCAAAGAGTTCGGCGATGTAGATTATACGCTGCATGTCCAGCGTGTTTCGGGGGAACTGGTGGTGCGCGGGAGCCTCTCCGTCAAAGTACAAATGCGGTGTGCAAGATGTTCGGAATTTTTCTCGACAACCGTGACCGTTTCCGATTTTCTACGCGCTTATTCCGCACCTGAGGGCACCGACTCGATGGATATTACCGAAGATATGCGGGAAGATATTTTGTTGCATGTTCCGGGGTTTGCGGTGTGTAGAGCGGATTGCAAGGGGCAGTGTCCCCAATGCGGCGCCAACCTGAACGAAGGCCCCTGCGAATGCAAAAAGAATGATGGTCCAAACCCGTTTTCGGCGTTGGACGGTTTGAGTTTATAGATGTAAGGAGGAATGCGATGGCAGTTCCAAAAAGAAAAACTTCGAAAAGTAAGACCGCAAGCCGCAAGGCCCAGAATATGAAGAAGCCGATTGCTCGCGCCTCTTCGTGCTCCCAGTGCGGAGCCCCCGCCATGCCGCACCGTGCGTGCACCAGTTGCGGATACTACAATGGACGTCAGGTACTAACGGTTGCTACTGAAGAGTAGAACCATGCGTATCTCGATAGATGCGATGGGAGGCGATTTTGCGCCTCAGGAGATCGTTGCCGGAACGCTCCAGGCTGCTGAAACCCTCAAGGGGATTGAAAAGCTGTATCTTGTCGGCGATGAAACCGCCATCAAAGCGGAGCTGGCCAAGCATAGGAAGCACATTCCTTCGTGCATTGAAGTTGTACATTGCACCGAAGTAGTAGGGATGGGCGAGTCGCCGGCCGTGGCTATACGCCGCAAGAAGGATTCATCCATCGCCCGCTCGATTGATCTGGTGAAGGAAGGGAAGGCCGATGCGATCTTTTCCGCTGGAAATACCGGTGCAGCAGTTGCGGGCGCAACGCTGAAACTCCGTACACTCACGGGGGTTGACCGTCCGGCAATTGCAACGGTTATGCCGACCTCCAAGCAACCCTTTGTCTTGCTGGATGCGGGCGCGAATCCCGACAGCACGCCTGAAATGCTGCTGCAATACGCAGTAATGGGGAGCATCTATTCCCGCGAGATTCTGGGCGTTGCGAATCCGAGCATCGGCCTGCTGAGTATTGGCGAGGAGGAAGGCAAAGGGAACGAGAGCACCAAAAAGACCTTCAGCCTGCTGAACCAGTCCAACCTTAATTTTGTAGGAAACGTTGAAAGCCGCGACTTGTTTGGCGCAAAAGTGAACGTCGCGGTATGTGACGGGTTTGTTGGCAATGTGGTGTTGAAAACCACCGAAGCGGTGGCCAAAATGATTTCCTCCTGGCTCAAGCGGATGTTTCGCGCCAATCTGGTACGCAAGCTTGGAGCCCTGCTGGCCATGGGGGTTTTTAAGGAAATCAAGTCTCATGCCGATCCTGCCAGCTATGGTGGAGCACCATTGCTCGGAGCCAATGGTGTGGTGATCATTGGCCACGGGTCCTCCAGCGCCTTTGCGACGTTCAATGGAATCCGGGTGGCGGCCGAAGCGATAGATCATGATGTAAACCATTTGATTGAAGCTGAGCTAAAGAGTATTACTTCGAACACCTAGTCTTTTTTTCACGGAACGGTTGCATGGATTCTAAACGGAAAGTTTCAATCATTGGAACGGGCTCATATGTGCCCGAAAAGGTGCTGACGAATCAGGATCTGGAAGAAATCGTAGAGACCTCCGATGAATGGATCTACAGTCGGACCGGTATGCGTGAACGGCATATTGCCGCCGACAACGAAGCCTCTTCCGATTTGGGAGCCGCCGCCGCAACAAAGGCCATTGCCGATGCGGGTATCACGGTCGACGAGATAGACCTCATCATTGTAGCCACGCTTTCGCCCGACATGTTTTTTCCGAGCACCGCCTGTTTCGTACAGGACAAGATCGGGGCCAAGAATGCCTATTGCTTTGATCTCGGCGCAGCGTGTTCGGGGTTCCTGTACGCCATGGATACCGCCAGAAACATGATTGCCAGCGGAGCTGTCAACACGGCGTTGGTCATCGGCTCCGAGAAGATGAGCACCTTCCTCGACTGGGAAGATCGCACGACCTGCATTCTCTTCGGCGACGGCGCCGGTGCGGCGGTCCTGCAGGCCGGTGGTGAAGGTCGCGGTATCATGGAGTCGGTGATGGGGTCCGACGGGGCATTGGCCGACCTGCTTTCGACGCCCGGTGGCGGTAGCCGCACCCCGATGTCCCACGAGATGCTCGACCAGAAAATGAACTATCTCAAAATGCAGGGGCGAGAGGTGTTCAAACATGCAGTCAAGCGCATGGGCGATACGGTCGTTCAGGCACTGGAAAAAAACCATATTTCCGTGGATGAGGTTAAATGCTTTATTCCTCACCAAGCCAATATTCGGATTATCGACGCAATTTCCAAGCGGCTCGGCGTGGCTGATCGCATGTACACCAATGTTGATAAATACGCCAACACCTCGTCGGCCGCATTGGCGATCGCGCTGGACGAAGCCGTTAAGGATGGAACCATCAAAAAAGGTGATCTGGTCGTGCTGACCGTGTTCGGCGGCGGCTTTACCTGGGGCGCCAATGTTTTGGAGTGGGGGAAGTAAATGCAAAGAACTATCGTGTTTCCGGGGCAGGGTTCCCAGGCTGTCGGCATGGGCAAGGATTTGGCAGAGGCCATTCCCGAATGCAAAGCGCTGTTTGATCAGGCCAATGAAATCCTCGGCTACGATCTGGCGCAGATCTGTTTTGAAGGACCGCAGGAGGAGCTTAACAAGTCCAACCACGCGCAGCTCGGAATTTTTGTAGCCAGTGCAGCCGCATTCAAGGCAATGGAGCTGAAGCAACCGGTCGACTACGACGTTCTTGCGGGGCACAGTCTCGGAGAATGGACTGCGCTTTATGTGGCCGGCGTCGTCAGCTTCGAGGATTGTATCAAGATTCTCAAGGCCCGCGGTGAATTCATGCAGGCCGCCTGCGAGAAAAATCCCGGTGCCATGCTTGCCGTGATGAACCTTGATGGCGATGTGCTGGTGGATATTTCCGAAAAGGCCGGATGTCACGTAGCCAACTTTAACTCGCTAGCCCAGACGGTTCTGTCCGGTACGGCCGAATCGATCGATAAGGCCGAAGAACTGGTCAAGGAGGCTGGTGCGAAACGGGCGATCCGCCTGCCAGTGGCCGGGGCGTTTCATTCGCCGCTGATGCAGCCCGCCGCAGATCAGATGGATGCTTTTCTGGCCAACATTGCATTGTCCGAACCCAAGGTGCCTGTACTTTCCAACGTAACGGCCGATGTGCATGATGCGCAGGCCATTCGCGCTAATATGGTGAAACAGATCACCTCTTCCGTACAGTGGGTGGCCTCCATTCAGAAGCTGGTGGCCGACGGTGTGGAGGAAGTCGTGGAGTGTGGCCCCGGCAAGGTGCTTGCCGGACTGATAAAGCGTATTGACAAGAGTGTCGCGGTTCGTAACATCGGCCAACTTACAGATCTTGAAAACGAATAGGGGAACTACATGTTTGAATTGAAAGACAAGGTTGCAATGGTCACGGGCGCTGCCCGTGGATTGGGACAGGCCATTGCGGTCAAACTGGCCGAGGCCGGTGCGGACATCGCGCTATGCGACCTCAATGCCGAATGGCTTGAAGAAACCGCAGGCAAGGTAAAGGCCCTTGGTCGCAAGGTGGAATGCTATGGCGTGAACGTGGCCGAAGGTGCCAGTGTTGCCGAAGGTGTAAAGGCCATCGAAAAGGACTTTGGAAAGATCGATGTGCTCGTCAACAATGCCGGGATCACCAAGGACGGGTTGCTGATGCGCATGAGCGAAGAAGACTGGGACGCGGTGCTTGATGTCAACCTCAAGGGCGTTTTCCTCTGCACGAAGGCGGCGATGCGCGGCATGATGAAGCGGCGTTCCGGTACCATCGTTAACATTGCTTCGGTGATCGGTTTGATGGGCAACGCCGGCCAGGCCAACTATGCGGCCTCCAAGGGGGGCGTGATTTCCTTCAGTAAGACGGTTGCAAAGGAACTGGCCTCGCGTAACGTACGCTGCAACGCAGTAGCCCCGGGCTTCATTCGAACGGCGATGACCGATAAGCTGGATGAAGAGGTCCAGAATAAGATGAAGGAACTGATTCCGCTGAGCCGCTTTGGCGAGCCGGAAGATGTCGCCAATGTTGTACTGTTTTTGGCAGGTGATGCCTCCGCCTATGTTACAGGGCAAGTGCTCTCGACATGCGGCGGAATGGTAATGTAGTGTTTGTAAGTGTAAACCTAGGAAAAGGAGAAAAAAATGGCACTTGAAGATAAGGTAAAAGACATCATCGTCGAGCAGCTCGGCGTTAACGCAGACCAGGTCACCACTGAAGCTTCCTTCATTGAAGACCTCGGTGCAGACTCTCTCGACACCGTTGAGCTCGTTATGGCTTTCGAAGAAGAATTCGGCGCTGAAATCCCGGATGAAGATGCTGAAAAGCTGACCTCCGTTGGCGGCGTTATCAGCTACCTGAAGGAAAAAGGGTTCGAGTAAGCCAGCTGAATGGTAATTTCAATGGCCGGAACGGCTCCTTGGGCTGTTCCGGCCATTTCAGCATCAATTTCTATTAGAGGTACGGATTATGAGTCGTCGTGAAGTAGTGGTAACTGGTCTAGGGGTTGTTTCGCCCGTTGCGAACGAGCTCAACGCATTCTGGGAAGGCATTCAGGCCGGTCAGTCGGGCATTGACCGCGTCAAGGGTATGCCGGACATTGATCAGTATCCCGTGACTATTGGCGGGGAGATCCGTGGCCTTGAGATAGAAAAATACATTGATGCGAAGGATGCCCGTAAAATGGATCCTTTTTCCGTCTACGGTATGTGCGCAGCCTCGATGGCCGTAGAGGATGCAAATTTTGATTTTGATTCGCTGGATACACAGCGAGTGGGGGTTATTGCCAGCTCTGGAATTGGCGGTATGCAGTTTATGCAGAAAGAGTGCCTGAAGGCCTATGAGAAAGGGCCGCGCCGCATTTCCCCTCAGCTCATTCCCCAGATGATTACCAATATCCTATCTGGATACGTGTCGATCAAATACGGATTCAGGGGCCCCAATTTTTGTGTGACCAGTGCATGTGCTTCCGGCACACATTCCATTGGTGAAGCGATGCGCATCATCCAGTATGGCGACGCCGATGTGATGGTTGCGGGGGGCGCGGAAGCCTCTATCGCCATGCTTGGCGTTCAGGGCTTTGCCGCCTTGCGTGCCACCAGCCGCCGCAACGATGACCCTCAGGGCGCATCCCGCCCGTTTGACAAGGATCGCGATGGCTTTGTGATGTCCGAAGGTGCCGGCATTCTGGTGCTTGAGGAGAAGGAACACGCGCTCAAGCGTGGTGCAACGATCTATTGCGAAGCCACAGGCTACGGACGAACCGGCGACGCCTACCACATTACTGCACCGAATGCAGAAGCGGATGAGGCTGCTCGAGGCATGTCCCTGTCCATTGCAGATGCGGGACTCAAGCCCGAAGATATCGATTACATCAACGCCCACGGAACCAGCACGCCGTTGAATGACAAGGGCGAAACGCTGGCGATCAAAAAAGCGCTCGGCGAAGAGTTGGCCTACAAAGTGGCGGTCAGTTCAACCAAGTCCATGACCGGCCACATGCTGGGGGCCGCCGGGGGGGTTGAGGCGGCGATCATTGCCTTGGCCATTCGCGACGGCATTGCTCCGCCGACCATTAACTATACGACGCCCGATCCAGACTGCGATTTGGACTATGTTCCGAATACTGCGCGCAAGATGGAGATCAATGCCGCATTGAGCAATTCGCTGGGATTTGGCGGACACAACGCCTCGCTCTGTTTCACGAAAAACAAGTAGGGCACTCAGTGTGTCGATCAAAGGCGTCCTATACCGGGCGCCTTTTTCTTTTCCCGCTTTTCAAGAAGATATGAATGGGGCATGGTGTTTCAACTAACCAGGAGTGTACATGGCCGTAGGCATCGCTGAGATGATTTTGCTGGGACTGTTGGCAGACTGGATTTTTCGCAAATTGCGAATGCCGGGTTTGCTGGGCATGCTCTTGATCGGCGTACTGTTTGGTCCCTATGTCTGGGATATGCTTGAGCCCGGGTTTTTAGAGGCTTCGGCCGACCTGCGTATGATTGCATTGATCATCATCCTGCTCCGCGCCGGATTCGAGCTGAGCCGGGATGTCCTGAACAGGGTCGGCGTGCAGGCCTTGTTGATGTCGTTCGTGCCCGGTATTTTAGAGGGTTCGACGATTGCATTCCTCGGGCCGGCATTCCTTCCTCTAACTCATCTGGAGTCGGCCATGCTCGGGTTCATTATTGCTGCGGTTTCGCCGGCCGTGGTGGTACCAATGATGATTGGATACATTGAGCAGCGAAAAGGGGCGGACAAGGGCATCCCAACCATGATTCTTGCGGCGGCTTCTTTGGACGATGTAGTTGCCATTGTCATCTTTTCCGTGTTCCTGGGGCTCTACACCGGATCTTCGGGGGGGATTCTACTGAAGTTTGCCGGCATACCGGTGTCCATTGTGGCAGGAATAGGTGTCGGTTTAGTGGTTGGATGGCTGTTGCTTAAGATGTTCGAGCGCTTTAATCCGAGGGCGACTAAGCGAACCATGATAGTGATCGGGGTTTCTGTCTTATTGGTTAGACTACAGCATGTGCTTGAGGGATGCGGCATCCCTTTTGCTGCCCTTCTGGCGGTGATGGCAACGGGATTTATTATTCTGGAAAAGCGTGAGCATATGGCCCACGAAATTTCATCCAAGTTGGGCAAGTTGTGGGTCTTTGCCTCGATCATGCTATTTACGCTGGTGGGGGCGAAGGTGGATGTGTCGCTGGCATGGCATACGGGGCTGGCCGGGCTTGGTCTTATTGTATGCGGATTGGTGGCCCGTAGCATCGGCGTTCTGCTTGCGCTGATCCGAAGTCCGTTGAATCAAAGCGAACGCCTGTTTGCCATGGTATCGTATTGGCCGAAAGCAACCGTTCAGGCGGCTATGGGAGCTGTTCCGTTATTTGCCATGACGGAGTTGGGAATGCAAACCAATCCAGGGGAAGTTATCCTTGCTGTCTCCGTACTGAGTATTGTGTTTACTTCCCCGTGAGGGGCCGTGGCGATCAAGCTGGTTGGAGACAAAGTTCTCTCGTCTCCAGCCGGGAGTGAGCATGCGGCATTCGATGCTCTTTCAGAAAGTCGCTAGTTCAGCTGTGGTGTCCTGACGGAAGCGGCATTCCAGAAAGTGGGAAGCCAAGAGACGCTGCTTCGAGCAAGTTCGACCGGGGATGCCTTAAGTCTAAAATGGATCAGATGGTTTTTCTAAAGGTGCGGCCAGAGCAAATGCTGGCTTTCTTGTTTGGACTTGATCTCCATAATACTATTTCGGCTACGAAGCTGGCTGTAATGCACCCCCGTCTCAAAATGCGGGAATAAACCGAAAATATGGTGTAAAATATGCATTGCACTATCCTTCATGTGTGCGTGTGCTAGTCGGCGTGTATTCCTTGGCTGATTTTGCGTGTAGATTGTGAGGGTTTTGTTCTTTATTGGCTTGAATTGCTTTTGGAGCTGTATAACCTGTTTGGAATTGCCATAGCAGTTTTTTTTGGCTAGCGGTATGGTTTTGGAGACATGATTTGTCGGTAGTTAGTATGTGTAGCGAAGGAATATAACATGATTTTCATTCACGGTTATTGCAAACGTCCGTTCATGGTGGTGGTAGCCGCCGTTTTGCTGGGGAACGGTGCAGTGTGGGCGCAGAACTATGGATCGATGGGCATTCGCGATGTTGTCGAGTTTGCTGACAAACAGTTGAGAGATGGAAAGTACGAAGAGGCACTTCCTGCTTTGGAGGAAGTTTTGCTTCGAACAAGCGCGCTTACCGACCCGCAAGGACGTCAGACAGCACAGACCTGCCGATTTGAACTCGCGCGCGCATATCTTCAATTGGGTGAGTCGGCTTCGGCGATGAAGTTTCTTGGCGAGTATCTTTCCAACGAGCCGCGTCCGGAGGAAAACCGGGCAATGACGATGTTGGCCCAAGTGTCTTTCGAGTCGGAAGATTGGGAGAAGATTATCGAGATCTATGAGAGCATGGCCAACCGTCGGGATCTTGAGGGAGAAGTCCTCTTCAATTTGAGACTCTTGGGGGGGCAGGCTTATTTCCGGACAGAGCAGTATGAGAAGTGTCTAGAGCCACTACGTTTCGTCGAGAAAAATACAGATGATGATCGCGTAAAGGGACTCAGCCAAATCATGGTGACCCGCGCGTTGGTCGAGCTTCAAGAATGGGAGCAGTTGTATGCATGGGTGCTGCGGGTAAGCAGTACAGACCGCAAGTACGATATTTCATTGAATTTAACGCTCATGAGGGCTGCCAGATCCCTGTACGAAGGGGGAGAATACCTGAATGCTCTCTATCTCTATCGTATGGTTCTCCCGCGAGAAACACTCATTGAGCACGCCAACCAGCGGCTTGCAAGCCTCCAAAACCAAACGGGGAAGGCAAAGAAGTCTGACCAAATTCAGATTGAGAACGACATTAAGGGCCTTCAGGAATCCATCACAACGTTGAAAGATCTCCCCCCGTATGAACAGGAAATCACCTTCCGTATTGGTCAGATCTATTCTGATCTGAAGCGATACTGGGAAGGTTTTGTTTTGTTTGAAAAGCTGTATCGGGACCAACCGACCAGCGAAATTGGAGAAGCTGCGGCTATGCAGTCGGTTATGGTGCTCTACGCTGTACACCAGAGCGAACGTGCCGATGAACGTGTCATAAAGTACGTGGAAGAAAATCCCGATGGGCAATATGCGCGAACCATGCTTGCGCTGATGGCACGTGAAAATCTGGTCCAAGGTAATTTTTCCAAAGTGGTTGAAATGCGGACATACATTGACGCCCTGAAAAAGCCGGAAGATGAGAATGACCGCAGGGTAGAGGCGGATTTGCACTATCTTCTGGCCTTTGCTTACCATCAGGATGGAAAGCCGGCCAAGGCGGTTGAGCAGTTCTCTGTTGTGATAGATGAATATTCGGAGCTTGATCAGGCTTCTAGTGCCATCTATTACCGCGGCATGAGCTACATGATGCAGGCGGATTATGACGAAGCCTTGACTAACTTCAAACAATACCAGTCAGAAAAAAGTAGCGGAGAATTGTATTCGGATTCACTGTTCCGCGAAGGTGTTTGCTTGTATGGATTGGAACGTGTTCCGGAGGCTGAAGCCACCTTCTCAAGCTTTATTGAGAAATATCCTTCCAGTCCCATGGTGTCTGAAGCATATAGCATGCGAGGCGATATCGAAGCTTCTAAAGAAGCCTCGGCCGATGATCCGCTGACCCTGGACCGTGCACAGAGGGACTACCGCAAGGCCATTGATTTTGCCACCACTACAGATCAGGCTTCATACGCGGCATTTCAGGCTGCCAAGGTCTATAAGCTGGAATACAAGTGGCAGGAAATCGTTGACTTGATGAACTATTACATGGGTCGATGGCCGGATAAGGCCGACGTGGCCGAAGCTGTCTATTGGAAGGGACAAGCCCAGATCGAGTTGGGTCAGTTGAAAGCGGAAACAATTCCGAGTTACATCGATGCCATCGTGCGTTATGGGAATGACCCCCAGCGCACGGGCGTAGACAAGATCATTGATTCATTGATCGATATTGCAGATAAAGACCTTTCTCCGGAAGAACGTGAAGGCTTGTCTGTTAAGCTGCAGGTTAAAATGACTTCGGCCAAGGCCGATTCTGCGGTGTTGAAGCTTCGTTTGCAGGTTGCCCAGGCCCGGCTGCAAGGTGAAGACGTAGCAATGGCTCTTGCTTCTGAATTGCTCGATTCTATTGATGATCTTTCCATTACGACGCCTGGGTCACTTTCATTGATGTGCGGCGTTGCTGTAAATACGGGCAATGTCGAACAGATGACCCGCCTGTCCGATTACTTTATTGAAAACTTTGAAGGTTCCGACCTTTTGTGGCACGCCTACAAGGCTCGTACTTTGGCCTATATGTCGCAAAAGAAATATCAGGAAGCGCTGAGTACTATTGAACAGGCGCAAGGGCGCTTTGGCATTGAACCTTTCATGGGTTGGGCTCAGCTCCAAAAAGCGGATGCACTATACCAAATGGGTGATTATGAGCAGGCCGAGAATGAATACAACATGGCCTTGAATGTGCCGCCTTGGCGTGGGCCGATTTTTGCGGAAGCCATGTTTAACATGGGAAAATGCCGGTTGGCTGTAAGCGACTATGAAGGTGCGCATACCTTCTTCCAGCGAACCTACCTGCTATTCAAGGCCTATGATAATGGAGACTGGGCGGCAAAGGGGTATCTGGCGGCGGCGGATTGTCTTAATAAGTTGGGTCGGAAGGCAGAGGCTGTGCAAACCCTGAAGGCCATGCTTGAAGACGAATACACAAAATCCAATGTCTTGGCTGAACAAGTACGTGAGCTTCTCAGGAATTACGGGGGATAGTAATGAGTAAATTGTTTTTTAATGCGTTGCTGACTGGAATGTTGATTTCGGCCATGTCGGCCAGTGCTACATCTGTGCCGGCCAGAATCACCGTTGGCGACAAAAAGCTTAGTGGAGTGATTGAAGGCAAGAAAAATGGTTCGATTGCCTTTAGGCAAGCAAATCGAGCTGGGGTTATCAGCTACCCAATCGATGCAATTAAGGAAATAGATTTCCCGGTAAAGTTAAATACCAGGGCCTTTGGCGAAATGCAACAAAACCGGGAATATGAACAAATGGCAGTCGCTATTGAAACGGCTCTGAGACCATTTGAAGACTACAGCGACTTGCCCTCAAACCTTGCGCGCTATCAAAACGTATTGATGGAACTGTATTACAAGATGGGGGATTTCAGCAAAGCATTGGTCTTTGCTAAAAGGCTATCCGTTGATGACCGAGACCCTGAAATGAGGAAAAACGCCATCGTCTATCTTGGGTTGTCTCTTATTGAACTGGATCGCCTTGCAGAAGCCGAAGCACTTTTTGCTACACAAGGATGGACCGGTGATATCCAAGAAGATGCTTCCGCGGAAGACCTCTATATCACAGCTAAGTTCCTGATGATGAAGAAGGATTACCTCGCGGCGATCGAAACTGCTGCGAAAATCGTTGCATTTCACCATCAGGATGAGGATTGGAACTGCCCCGCTGAATTGCTTTGTGCCGAAATTTATCTGAGAATGGCCGAAGCTTATAACAGTGTTGATTATCTTGATTCTGCAGATGAGGTCATTAAGGAGATTTCCTTATTGTACAAGGACACCGATGAAGCCGATAAGGCGAAAAATCTTAAGTTGAGTGTCGATACACTGCGGTATGAGATGAGTGAGTAAAGGGTTTCGTTGCTTCGTAAATTTAACTGAATAATAAGGAGTAGGAAAATGACAAAGAAAATTATTAAACTGGCATTTTGCGTTGGATTGCTTGCGGCT
>JBNKSB010000087.1:0-14759 GCA_050297095.1 Pontiella sp.
GCGGATTCATGCCAACCATGACTTCCACGCCCCCGCGCCGGCCCAGAAACCCCTTCTCGTTAATCCGCACTTCGTACCAGGTGGGCAGTCCCTGGATGTTCGAGGGGAAAATGTTTTTCGGGCTGATGGGAACGCCCATGCGGAACACCGCCTTGCTGAACAGCCGGTTGGCACTGGCCGAGCCTGTTCCGTTTATATTGGCGAACTTTACAACAAACTCGTTTGTGATGATGTCGCGTTTCATGAGTTCTCAGGTTTCAGGGGGTTGGGGTTGCTCGAGTCCGCGTAGCCGGCCTTCGTTTTTATGTACAGGAATTTTTGCATGTCCCAGGCTGCGGTTGGGCAGCGCTCTGCGCACAGTCCACAGTGCAGGCATACATCTTCATCCTTTACCATGACGCGGCCGGTGCCCAGTTCGTTTGAAACGTAGATCGGTTGCGAAAGGTTGTAGGCCGGCACATTGAGCTGCTTGCGCATCTCGGCTTCTTCGGTGTTTTCGGTGAAGGTAAGGCAATCCACCGGACAGATGTCGATGCAGGCGTCGCACTCGATGCATTTTTCGGCTGTAAAAACGGTCTCCACGTCGCAGTTTAAACAGCGCTGGGCTTCTTCGAATGCGGTTTTTGCATCAAATCCAAGTTCCACTTCAACCTTGTGGCTGTGGATGGCCTTGTCGAGATCGACATGCGGCACAAGGTGTCGGTGTTCCTCGGTTACCATGGAGGCATAGCTCCAGTCGTGGATGCCCATTTTCTGGCTGATGAGGTTGGTGCCCGGGGAGGGACGGTCGCGGAGATCCTCGCCTTTAAGGAACTGGTCGATCGAAAGGGCTGCATCATGGCCCTGGGCCACCGCCGTGATGATGTTCTTCGGGCCGAAGGCTGCATCGCCGCCAAAAAACACTTTCGGGTTGGTTGACTGGAATGTGATGTCGTCGACCTTGGCCAATCCTATTTCATTGAATTCAATGCCGAGATCCCGCTCGATCCACGGGAAGGCGTTCGCCTGGCCAATGGCCAGTAGCACCATGTTGCAGGGGATGGTTTCCTGCCGGCCAACCGGAGTGAAGACTTCAGTTCCGTCATCCTTGATGTCATATTCAATGACATCGAACTTCATGCCGGTCAGCTTTCCGTCTTCGACCACGTATTCGAGCGGGTTGTGGTTCTCAACGATCGGAATGCCTTCCGCCCGGGTGTCTTCGATTTCCCATGGCGAGGCGACCATGGCGTCGATGGGGGTGCGGATCAGCACCTTGACGTTGTCGGCTCCTAGCCGAAGCGCCGTGCGGCAGCAGTCCATGGCGGTGTTGCCACCCCCGATCACGATAACATCTTTCGGGGCTTCGGTGATGTGCTCAAAGGCCACTTGCGCCAGCCATTCAACGCCGATCAGCACGTCGTTGTGTTCCTGCTTCTCATGGCCCGGCAGCTTGAGGTTCCGGCCCGTGGGGGCGCCGGTTCCAACGAATACCGCGTCATAGCCCTTGTCGAGGAGCTCTTTCATGCTTTCGACGCGCGTGTTGAAATAGGCGTTTACGCCCATGTCGAGGATGTAGCCGGTTTCTTCGTCAATGACTTCCGCGGGCAGGCGGAAGGAGGGGATCTGCTGGCGCATGAAACCGCCGGCCTTGCTGGAGGCTTCAAACAGATCGACCTCATAGCCCAGCGGCATAAGGTCGCGCGCCACCGTCAACGATGCAGGCCCCGCCCCGATCAGTGCAATCCTGAACCCATTCTTCTTCTCGGGGATTTTCGGAAGGCGGGCGCGGATATCATCCTTCATGTCGGCGCAGACGCGCTTGAGTCGGCAGATGGCGACGGGCTTGTCTTCCACGCGGCCTCTTCGACAGGCCGGCTCGCAGGGACGGTCGCAGGTTCGTCCCAGAATTCCCGGAAAGACATTGGACTCCCAGTTGACCATGTAAGCGTCGGCATAGCGGCCGGCGGCAATCAAGCGGATGTATTCGGGGACTGGGGTGTGGGACGGACAGGCGTACTGGCAATCGACCACTTTGTGGAAATATTCCGGATCCCTCGTGTTTGTCGGTTTCACTCGCGATCTCCCATGAGCGTTGTGATGTGTTTCAGGCCTCCGCCTTTTTTTGTCATCTTTTTTAATAGAATTCACAAGTTAAATCACACCGCCGCGGTGATTTCAGCATTAAAATACTTAAATTATGAGGTGTTTTGTTCCGTATTTCATTTTGCCGGTGGAGAGGGAGGGTAAAGGTGCGATGTGGAGGGGTGGTTTGGTTTGGGCGGATGGGGTTGGCGATGAATCGCCCCATCTTTCTGCAGCGAAAAAAGATGCAAAAAAGGCAGAGATTGGAGTTGACGGTCGGTGGAGGGAAGTGACATAAGAACCCATTAATGGGAGTGATATGGAGTAAAAGACATGACAACAGCTATACAGAATGTGCCAGCAATGTTTGTCGGGTCGTATACACATACCCTTGATGCCAAGCGTCGAATGATCTTTCCGTCTAGCTGGCGGAGCCTGGCCGGGGCGTCCAACCAGCTGTTTGCGTTTCCGCATCCGGACGAGAAGTGTCTATACCTTTACACTGCGGCGGAAATGATGCGGCGGCTGGAAATGCTGCGTTCCGGCGAGGCGATCGATAAAAACGACGAGCAGGCGATCCGTTCGATAACGGCCGGCGCAGAAATGATGGTTTGGGATGTTCAGGGTCGCATTCGGATCGGCGACAACCTGCTGGCGCACGTGGAGGCGAAGAGCCAGATCGTGCTGGTTGGTGCCATGACGCGCATCGAGCTTTGGAGTGCAGAGCATTTCGATCTGGCGTTGCCTCGGGATTCGTCGATGGCGGAAAATGTATTTTTTGGTGGGTATTAGGAAATGAAGCAAAGGGGGATGCCATGAGTATGTTGGATGTAGCCCGGTTTCTGAGTTATTCAAATTCGGTTGACCTCGCACCCGATGGGGAACGCTTCTTCAATTTGGCGATGGTGAATACAAGCCATCTGTTTTCATGCCTGTACGGTGATCGGAGCCACTGGAGTTTTGGCCGTCAGGAAAAGGAGGTCATGGAGCGGGATCCGGCCGAAGGACGAAAGGACTAAGTGCATATTCCGGTCATGCTTGGCGAGTGCCTTGAGGCACTGATCACGGATCCCTGCGGGATCTACGTGGATGGGACTTTGGGCAACGGAGGGCATGCTGGCAAGGTGTTGGAGCAGTTGGGCGAAGGCGGCATTCTGGTTGGTTTTGACCGCGATGTCGACGCCATAGAGAGGGTGAGCGTGAACCTTAAATCTGGAGCAGGAAAAAGAGTGGAACTGGTGCATGACAACTATGCGAACATGGCCGCCCGCCTCGACCAGCTTGGCATTGAGAAGGTGAACGGTATCCTGCTCGATCTCGGGGTCAGCTCCTTTCAGCTGGACATCGCCGACCGCGGATTCAGCTTCCAGCAGGACGCCCCCATGGACATGCGCATGGATCAGACCCGCGGACAGACCGCAGCCGATTTGGTCAATGATGCCAGCGAACAGGAATTGGCCGACCTGATCTACCGCTTTGGGGAGGATCGCGCGGCACGCCGTATTGCCCGGGCCATTGTACAGGAGCGGGCCAGGGCGAGGATAGAAACCACGGCCCGGCTGGCGGCTGTTGTGGAGCGAGCAAAAGGCGGTCGGAAGGGTCGGAAGATCCATCCTGCCACCCAGACTTTTCAAGCGCTTCGCATGGCGGTGAACGATGAGCTGGCCGGTATCGAGCAGGTACTCGAAAGCATGATTGGGCGCATTGTGGACGGTGGGCGGTTTGTGGTGCTGACCTTTCACAGCCTTGAGGACCGTTTGGTGAAACAGTTTTTTAACCGCCATGTGCCGCGTGAGGAGTCGTTGCAGCAGGGTGGTGTACGGCGGATCTATGAAGAGCCGCCGGTAGAATGGATTTGGAAGAAAGCGAAGACGGCTTCCGTTACGGAACAGGCCGAAAATCCGCGATCGCGTTCGGCAAAGCTGCGCGCGGTGCGGGTGGGAGTATAAGAATGGCAACAAAACGTAAAATCAGCAGGAAGAAAAAGAAAAACCAGGTGCAGGTTCCCTTCCCGGTAGTGCTGGCTAATGTGCTGGTGCTGGTTGCCGTTCTAGGACTCAGCTACATGTGGCTGTGTGCCCGGTGTGATGCGCTGGGCCGCGAGATCAAGGGCAAGGAAGCCGAGCTGGCTGCTGCCCAGAAGCGCCACAACAACGAGCAGGAGCGCTGGTCCATCATGACTTCCCCCTCGAACCTGCGCCGGGCGATGCGCAAGTATGGATTGGATATGCAGATGCCGAAGGAGTCGCAGATCGTCAAGGTGGGGCATTGGAATGACAGTGGCACCCGGACGGCGATGATGAATACGCGGCGTGCACTGATTCCTCAATAGGAGACGGGGTTTTCAAGAACGTATCAAACAAGGAGGGTACGATGGAAAAGGAAGAAATAGACATATTGTACGACGAGAACGGTAACGCAATCCGTGTGCAGATGGACTTCGATGTCTACAAATGGCTAATGGATCGTGTTCCCCATTCGGAGCAGGCCTTTGCTGTCGCAAAGTAAACACTCTTTGCCCTGTTCGGTTTAAGACGGCGAATTCGGCACAGGGCCTTTAGTACTCCTATACCCCGCGACTCTGCGAAGGCAGGTTGCGGGTTTTGTTATTCAAAGAAATCGGTCGGGAATCTATGGCGGAAGTTCGGTACAAGGGTCGCATCGCAGTGCTGACCGTGGCGGTTGTGTTGGTGTTTGCCGGCGTTGCCAGCCGTCTTTGCGTGGTGCAGCTCAGGCCCGAGTCGTGGGTGCTTGCCCCCATACAGGAAAACCGCAAGCTGGAATTGAAGCCGGTGGGTAGTCGCGGCCGAATCGTTGATTGCAATGGACAGATTCTGGCGATGGACATGGTGGCCTATCATGTTGTTCTCGATCCCAAGTACATTCATGAGCACGGGGATCCCGAAATGGTCGTGGAATGTCTGTCGGAGGAATTCAACCTTCCCGAAAGTACATTGTGGGAAAAGCTGGAAGACACACATAGCCAGTGGGTTCCTCTCAAGAAGTTTGTGCCTGAGCATAGGCTGAAGCGATTTGCCCGCCGGGCGCTCGGCTCCGTTTACACCCCAAGGGAGCCGTTGGAAAACGGGGCCACAAACATCTATTTGCGCGGCGTTAAGCTGGAGGAGACTTCGATCCGCCACTATCCCAAAGGCCCCCTGATGGCACATGTTGTCGGGTTTTCGAATATGGAAGGGGTCGGTAGCGCAGGTATCGAGCAGCGGATGGATGAATACTTGCGCGGCAAGGAAGGGTTGAGGATCAGTGCAAAGGATGGGAGGCGGCGCGAGATTTATGGCAGCCGCACCGTCGATATCCCGCCCGAAGACGGTGCCACGGTGATGCTTACGCTCGATCAGCAGTTGCAGTATGACGTTGAAAACGTGATCGAAAAAACCTGCCATGAATACCATGCGAAAGCGGTTTGGGCCATTGTGCAACGCGTGAGTACAGGTGAAATCCTGGCGATGGCGTCCTATCCGACCTACGACCTGAATCGCTACCGCCGTGCCCCGCAGGAGTGGATGCGCAACCGGGCGATCAGCATTAACTATGAACCCGGCTCGGTCATGAAGGCCGCGGTGATTTCGAGTGCACTGGATCATGGTGTTGTCGCGGAGGATGATCTTATTGACTGCGAGAACGGTTATTGGGTTTATGGGGGTAAATCCCTGCGCGATAGTCATAGTATGGATGAAATCAGTGTGGCCGATGTGGTGAAGCATTCGAGCAATATCGGTACCGCCAAGATCGCATTGATGATGGGCGAACAGCTGGTTTACGACAGTTTGAAGGCTTTCCAGTTCGGAAACCGGTTCAAGATTGGACTGCCGGGTGAAGAGGCCGGCATATTTTATTCACCGAAGCACTGGTCGAAAATCAGTATTACCCGCATCGGCATGGGCCATGAGATTGCCGCAACGGCTATGCAGATGCTTTCCATGATGGATGCCATTGCCTACAACGGGGTGCAGATGAAACCCTATGTGGTCAAGAAGGTGACTGCTGCCGACGGCACGGTTTTGCTGGAAAACAAGCCCGAAGTGCTGGGGACCCCGATTTCACCCCAGACGGCCCGGCTTATGCACCGCCTGTTGACCCGCGTGACGGAAGACGATGGCACGGCACCAAAGGCCCGGGTGGAAGGGTACACCGTGGCCGGAAAAACCGGGACGGCGCAAAAAATACGGCCCGTTGACGAAGGCGGCGGATACTATTCGAAAAATTTCATATCATCGTTTGCCGGCTTTATTCCCGCGCAGGATCCGGAAATCGGGATTATAGTCGTCGCCGACGACCCGGGCATAATCAATGAACGGGGTTACAAAACCAAATATTTCGGCGGCACGGTGTGTGCGCCCGCTTTTCGGGAGATTGCTGAATTTGCCGTGCGCTATCTGCGCATTGCACCCGATGGCAACCGGATCTATATGGTGAGGCCTGACGAATGAAGCTGAACGAATTGCTCGAAACGATAACGGTGCTGGGCATCGCCGGGGATACGAAGGTGGATATCGGCGGCATCAGCTATGATTCGCGGCAAGTGAAGCCCGGTTGGTTGTTCGTGGCCATGCCGGGGACGCAGATGGATGGGACGGATTTTATTCCCGATGCGCTTTCGCACGGCGCCGTGGCGGTTGTTTCTGAACATGAACTTGATTTGGGACAGGGCGTGGCACACGTCCATGTTCCGCACGCGCGTCGCGCGTTGGCCGAACTGTCCAATCTCTTTTTCGGAGAGCGCTCGCGCCAGATGACCATGATCGGAGTGACCGGTACAAATGGGAAAACTACCACGAGCTACATGATACGCGACCTGCTTCGCGAAGGGGGCCATGAGACCGGCCTGATGGGAACCGTGGCCTACGAGATTGGCAACCGCTCCATTCCGGCTTCGCGCACTACACCGGAGGCTCCGGATATTCATGCGATGCTTCGGCAGATGAAGGATCGCGGATGTGATGCGGTGGTGATGGAGGTATCCTCGCATGCCATCGCGTTGGACCGAGTGCACGGCATCGATTTCAATATCGGAGTGTTTACCAACCTGACGCAGGACCATCTCGATTTTCACAAGGACATGGATTCCTATTTTGATGCCAAAGCCAACATGTTCGAGACCATGGAAAAGAGTCATAACCGTTCCGTGGTCATCAATATCGATGATCCCTGGGGGCGCCGGTTGGTGGAGGAGCGGGCCATCGACGCCGATATCATTACCTACGGCTTCGACGAGCACGCGCAAGTCCGGGCCACGGACATGCGGCTCGATATTGATGGCACCTCGTTTGAGGTCACCACGCCTTGGGGGAGCGGCAAGGCGCGGATAAGGTTGCTGGGGCGGTTCAACGTTGACAATGCCTTGGCGGCCTTGGCGGCGGGGGGGCTTTGCGGAATTGAATTCGAGCGGATGCTGTCGACGTTGGAACAGATCGACGCCGTCCCGGGACGGCTGGAACTGGTGCCCAATCGCAAGGGACGGAAGATTTTTGTCGACTACGCACATACGGACGATGCGCTCCAAAACGTGCTGGTTACGCTGCGGGAAATCTGCAAGAGACGGTTGATTGTCGTGTTTGGCTGCGGTGGCGATCGCGATAAGGGCAAGCGCGCCAAAATGGGACGGGTTGCCTCGAATCTTGCAGACTATGCCATTGTGACCTCCGACAACCCCCGCCGCGAAAACCCCTCCGACATTGTAGGGGAAATTATTGAGGGGTTCGACGATCACGAACGGTATGAAGTGGTGCTGGACCGGCACGATGCCATTGAGCGGGGTATTGCAATGATGCATCGCAAGGACGTTTTGCTGGTGGCCGGCAAGGGACATGAGACCTATCAAGAGTTTGACGGCATTGTTGTGCCATTCGACGACCGGGATGTGATCAAGGAGATTGTGGGATAATGCCGGGATTCCGACCAGGTGAATTATCGCAGTGGCTATCCCGGATGTGGAGCAACGGCATTCCGGAAGGGCCGGTACGCGGCATCACGCAGGATACGCGGAAGCTGCAAGCGGGAGATCTCTACGTGGCGATTCGCGGTGATCACTTTGATGGCCATCACTTTGTTTCCGAGGCGTTTGACAAGGGTGCTGCCGGCGCCTTGATTCAAGAGGGTTTTCAATGGACCCGCAATCCCGTTTTGAAAGTGCCCGACACGGTTCGGGGGCTACAAGATATGGCGTGCGGATATCGCAGAACCTGGTTGGGAACCGCGATTGGCATTACCGGAAGCGTGGGCAAGACCACCGTCAAGGAGATGTGTGCCGAAGTACTTTCGATGAAGGGCGAAACGCACAGAACGGAGGGCAACTACAACAATCATATCGGATTGCCGCTGACGATGCTTTCCATGCCGCAGTCCGCACTGTTCGGCGTGTTTGAAATAGGGATGAACCATCCCGGGGAAATCGCTGAACTGGCTTCCTTGCTTCAGCCAAAAATCGCCATCCTAACCGATATATGCAATGCCCACCGGGAAAATTTTTCCTCGTTGGAGGCCATCGCCCGCGAAAAGTTCTCACTGGCTCAGCATATTCCGGAGGATGGGTTGGTCATTCTGGACCGCGATAGCGAATGGTATGTCTTGTCCCGCGGCTTGACTTCGGCTGCCGTGGTTTCGGTGTCGCTCGAAGGTGAGGGGGATTATGTGGGCCGCAAGGTCGGCCGTTGTACGATGAATGTCAACGGATTTAATTATGTCCTACCTCTTCCCGGAGATCATGTTATGCGCAATGCCTTGCGGGCCGTCGCGCTGGGTTTGGAGTTGGGTGTGGCACCGGAAGACATTGCCGCGGGACTGCAGCGGTTCAGGAATGCACCGATGCGTTGGCAGAAGTCGGAAATCAATGGTATTCGGTTTATCAACGATGCGTACAATGCCAATCCGCTCTCGATGCGTGCCGGACTACGTACATTTTCAGGTCTTGAAGAGTCCGGCCGGAAATGGGCCGTGATTGGCGGCATGCGGGAACTGGGCGAGACCACGGAGGAGGAACATGCGGCGCTGGGACGTTTTATCGACGAGCTGAAACTCGATGGTGTCGTGGCTGTGGGCGATCTGGCGAAAATGATCGAATGTTGGCGCACGGAGTGCTTCCATTGCGCGGATGCGGCGGAAGCTGCAAAAATTTTAAAGGAGAACCTGACAGCCGGCGACCGGGTATTGCTAAAGGCGTCACGCGGGGAGCGGCTGGAACAGGTTTTGGACTATTTTCAGGAGATTTAGAGGATGCTTTACTATTTGTCGTTGCTGGAGTCCTATTTTTCAGAGCTCCGACTTTTCCAGTATATTACGTTTCGAACGCTGGGAGCGTCCGCAACGGCTTTCGTGGTTTCGCTTTTGCTGGCGCCATGGTTGATCCGGCGGCTGCGCATCATCAATTTCGGCGAAAAGAAGGAAGATGAACGCGTGGCGGCGCTGGACCGCAGCAAAAAGGTAGGAACGCCGACGATGGGAGGGGTAATGATCATTCTTTCGTCGGTTGGGGCGACGCTCCTCTGGGCGATTCCGACGAACTTGTATGTTTTGATCACGCTGGGCACCTTTGTCCTGATGGGCGGCATTGGTTTTGTCGACGACTACCTGAAGATTAAGCGGCACGACGGGTTGAGCGTGAAAACCAAGTTTGCCACCCAGCTGGTTTGGACGGGGTTGGTCTTCGGGACGCTTTGGTCGATTCCGGAAACACAGGAACGGGTGCGCGAGTTGATGGTTCCGTTTATTAAATATCCGGTTCTGGATCTGGGTTTGGTCGGGGCGTTCGCCTTTATGTTTCTAGTGCTGGTGGGGGCCTCCAATGCGGTCAACCTGACCGACGGGTTGGATGGATTGGCCATCGGGTGCTCCAATTCGGTGGCGGTGGCGTATCTGTTGCTGACGTATGTGGCCGGCCACTTCAACTTTGCCGAATACCTTCAGGTTCCGTTTGTCAAGGGAAGTGGAGAATTGACCGTTTTCTGCGGGGCTTTGCTGGGCTCGGGCCTTGGCTTTCTCTGGTACAACTGCCATCCAGCAAAGATTTTCATGGGCGACACCGGCAGCCTTGCGCTCGGCGGCGCGATCGCCATGCTGGCCATACTGATCAAGCAGGAGCTGCTGCTTATTATTGTCGGCGGAGTTTTTGTTATCGAAGCCGGAAGCGTAATGATCCAAAGCCTCTATTTCAAATACACGCGCAAGCGCTTTGGTAAGGGGGTGCGTGTATTTAAGTGCGCCCCTCTGCACCATCACTTCGAATTTGTTGAAAAGGAACGGGCCATGGATGAAAATCGTGCGCCGGAACTGGTTGAAACCGTCATCGTGACCCGGTTCTGGATCCTCTCCATCATTTTCGCCCTCATCGGAGTCGCCTCCCTGAAAATTCGCTAATGAAAAAATACAGTAACGCTTTGCTTTTGGGGTATGGCCGCAGCGGACAGGCCGCCGAGCGGTTGTTGCAGTCGGAAGGAACGGAAACGCGAGTCATCACCCGCGAAAGCGCCGACGACGAGGAACTGGTCCGCACGTTGGCAGATCACCGGTTTGATGTGTGTGTGGTCAGTCCCGGTTTCGGACTGGAGCACCCGTGGCTCTGCGCAGTTCGCGATGCCGGGATTCCATTGCTTTCCGAGTTGGAACTGGGATGGTCCCGCCACAGGGGAAAGACCGTGGCGATCACGGGGTCAAACGGCAAGAGTACGGCAGTGAAATGGACCTGTGAAATCCTGCAGGAAGCGGGCTACCGGGCGGCGATCGGCGGCAACTATGGCATTCCGGCCTGTGAAACAGTGCTGAAAAATCCCGGTCTTGAATGGCTGGTGCTGGAGGTTAGTTCGTTCCAGTTGGAGACTACGGTCGATTTTCGGGCTGATATCGCCGTGGTGCTCAATATCCTGCCCAACCACCTGGACCGGCATGGGGACATGGAGACCTATTGGCGTACCAAGGCACGCGTCTTCGGGGTTTCCTCTCATCCGGAAGATGCATGCCTGGTTCCCGTTCAATGGCTAGACCGGTTTCAGTCGGTGGCGGGGGCGGATCGGCAATGGATTACCTTTGGAGACTCGGATGACGCTGATTTCCGGTTTTCCGAAGGGATGGTGCTTCATGGCTCGCAAGCTGTGCTGGATCTGTCGGATACCCTTTTTGATAGTCCGGTCATTGGCAGTTGCACCGGGACTTCCGTTGCGGCTGTTACGGCGTTGGTCGGGGTGCCTCTGGAAGTGGTTGGTCGCGTGGCTCGCCGGTTTGTGCCCCTGCCTCACCGCATGGAAAAACTGGGGACGCTAAATGGTGTTGATTATGTCAATGATTCCAAGGCTACGAACCTGGCCGCCCTGTCGGCGGCGCTGCGGGCCTGCGGGAAAGGGGTTCATCTGATCGCTGGAGGACTTCCAAAGGAGTCGGACTACACTTTTGTAAAAGAAATACTGGCAGAACGGGTGAGGAGGATATACCTTGTTGGGCAAGCTTCCCGAGCAATGTATCAAGCGTGGAACGAGCTTTGTGCGTGTGTTGAATGCGGAACCTTGGAAGAAGCCTTTCGGTCCGCGAAAACAGCAGCAATCCAAGGGGATACCATCCTGCTCTCGCCCGGTTGTGCAAGCTTTGACCAGTTTTGCAGCTTCGAAGAGCGGGGAGAGCGCTTTAGAGCGCTCTTCCAAGATGCGATGCATTCAGGAAGTGATGCGGTGTGAAGTTTGAATCAGCGATCAATAGTACGCGTTGGAAAAGGAGTTTGATTATGAAGACAGGAACAGCGGTTGTGGGAGTGCATATTGCCGTTTTATGTGCGTTTTCCCTGACGCAGGGATGTTTGACCACAAGTTCAGACAACAATCGGAGCAGTGCCCGTCTCAAAGGGCCGTTTCATCATGAGCACAAAGGAAAGACTCCGGCTGCGGTTGCAATGATTCCGCCAACGCCAGTTGATATGGGAGGAATGGGTATTGATAACGGGCCGTTGTATCCGGTGGATCCTGTTGTTTCCGTGCCGATCGAGCCCATGACCTCTATCCCGCCGTCGACGACGGAAACCTATATTGTCCGCAAGGGCGACACCATCTCCCAGCTAGCAGTCGACTTTGACACGACCAGTGCGGAATTGGTTCGGCTGAATAACCTGGCCAATCCGGATGTGCTTTATGTCGGGCAGGAACTGGCGGTTCCTGCGGGTCGTGGCAACGGAGCCTCTCAGACACGGAATACTTCTTCTTCCTCGATCAAGAAGGGCGGAACCTATGTAATCCAGAAAGGTGACACCCTTTCAGAGATCGCCATTGCCGCCGGAGTAAGTATCGATGCGCTTCGCAAGTTGAACAACATTCAGGGCGACATGATCCGGGCGGGTGAAACCCTTGATATTCCCGCTGGCGGGAAAGTGCCGAGTACGATGAAGAAATCGACTCCCAAAAAGGTAGCTCCACAGTCCGTGCCCAAAATGGAGACAAAGGTGGAAGAGCCTGCTCCTGCGGTCACTGAACTGGCATTGCCTGAAATGGCTCCCGCAGTGGATGAGGTTCCCGAGGCAACCGCCCCGAGTTCGTTCGATGTTATCGAAGAGCGGGTTCTGTACCCGGGAGAAACGCTTGATGATATTGCCCGCGAATATGGGGTCAGCAAGGCTGAAATCATGCGTTTAAACGGTATTATCGACGAAAACGAGGTCCCCAGCGGCAAGCGTCTCAAAATTCCGATTTCTGAATAATCAAGGTTTCGAGTATCAATGCGTAAGGCCATATCCCTATTTATTGCCATAGTATTGATACTCGTTACGATCGGCATTCTGATTCTGGCGAGCGCCAGCTCCACCAAACTGGAGAATGCTTCGTATTATTGGCAGCACCAGCTTCGCTGGTTGCTGCTCTCTTTTTGCGCAGCGGCCGTGGCAGCGAAGCTTGACTACCATGTCTACCGCCGTCTAGCCGTGCCGCTGTCGAGTATCGCTCTCGTGCTGTTGGTCATTGTCCGGCTCTTTTTCCCCTCGATCAACGGTAGTTACCGATGGATCAATCTGTTGGGATTTACATTCCAGCCCTCGGAACTGGCGAAGATCGCCGTGATTCTGTTGTTTGCCTGGTGGCTCGCACGAGAGCAACGACGTATCGATGAATTTAAGCGGGGCATCCTTGTTCCCTTCGCCATGCTCGGTTGTTTTGTTCTGGCGATCATTGTCGAACCTGATTTTGGTACCACGCTGCTCATCTCCTGCGTCGCTGTTTGCATGATGTTTCTAGGAGGGGTTAGCATCGCGCCGCTACTCATCACCGGCTTGGCTGGGCTGATGGGCGTCGCAACAATGATCGCTATGAACAAGGAGAGAATGGGGCGTATTATTGCGTTCCTAAATCCGCAGAAGTACGAGCAGGACGAGGCCTGGCAGTTGGTCAACTCGTTGCGCGCATTTGCCAATGGAGGGCAAAACGGCTGGTGGCGCGGGCAGGGCTTTGGCAACAGCATGCAAAAGTATCATTACCTGCCCGAAGCCCATACTGATTTCATCTTCCCGATCCTCGGCGAAGAGTTGGGCCTGCTAGCTGCGCTGATTGTGGTTTTTCTCTATCTGGCACTCTTTGTTCTCGGGTTGACGATTGCTTTCAGGGCGCGCGATGACTTCGGCCGACTGATCGCCTTTGGCATTACGCTGATGATTTCCATTCAGGCGTTGATTAACTTTGCCGTTGTGACGGGTTGCGTGCCGACCAAGGGATTGGCGCTTCCTTTCATCAGTTACGGAGGGTCGAGCCTGCTGATATCAGGCATCATGATCGGCATTCTTATCAACATTGCGCACAATAGTTTGATTGCGCAGTCGCGGGCGTCAAGCGGCCTTTTCAAGGACAAGGCCCGCAAGGTATAGTTTTGGAGTTTGATATGAACGATGGCTATGAGCTTCTCGATAGCGGGAACGGAAAAAAACTCGAACGCTTCGGCGATATTGTGCTGGAGCGGCCTTGTGCCCAAGCGGTGTGGAAGCCGCAAAACCCGAATGTGTGGAAGTCCGCCGATGCCAGCTTTGATCGTAACGAAGGGATGAACTGGAAGGGGCGGGGAAATCTGTCCAAAGCATGGAACGTAGAGGTTGCCGGTGTGGTTATGAAACTCTCGGCTACCGATTTTGGCCACCTTGGCGTCTTTCCGGAAACCCGCGCATTGTGGCAATGGATTCGCAGTACGCTGGAGGAACAGTCGGAAAAAAAAGGGCGGCAGCTAAAGTTTCTCAACCTGTTTGCCTATTCCGGAGGGGCGACACTGGCCGCCGCGCAGTCCGGTGCCGCCTGCTGCCATCTCGATGCCTCGAAGGGGATGGTCGATTGGGCACGCGAAAATTCCGCACTCAACAACCTGCAGGATGCGCCCATCCGCTGGATTGTCGACGACGTCATTAAATTTCTCCGTCGCGAAGTCCGGCGCGAAAACCGCTACGATGCCATCCTGCTCGACCCTCCATCATTTGGACGCGGAAAAAAAGGGGAGTTGTACAAGATCGAAGAAAGCCTGATGGAGACGCTTGATCTTGTTCACGAAGTGCTGACCGACGATCCTGCCTTCGTACTGCTGACTTCGCACACACCCGGATTTTCACCCATCGTGCTTCGCAATCTCCTGCAGCAATATCACCCAGCGGGCCGGTTTGAATGCGGGGAGATGTTGTTGACCGGAAAGCCCGATGTCATGGAGCTTCCCAATGGAAACTGGGCCCGCTGGATCAA